>NZ_JBFADG010000004.1:0-172928 GCF_040641275.1 Streptomyces sp. NPDC021096
GGCGAAGCTGAGAACTTAAGCGCCAGTAAACGGCGGTGGTAACTATAACCATCCTAAGGTAGCGAAATTCCTTGTCGGGTAAGTTCCGACCTGCACGAATGGCGTAACGACTTCTCGACTGTCTCAACCATAGGCCCGGTGAAATTGCACTACGAGTAAAGATGCTCGTTTCGCGCAGCAGGACGGAAAGACCCCGGGACCTTTACTATAGCTTGATATTGGTGTTCGGTTCGGCTTGTGTAGGATAGGTGGGAGACTGTGAAGTCATGGCGCCAGCCATGGTGGAGTCGTCGTTGAAATACCACTCTGGTCGTGCTGGATGTCTAACCTGGGTCCGTGATCCGGATCAGGGACAGTGTCTGGTGGGTAGTTTAACTGGGGCGGTTGCCTCCTAAAGGGTAACGGAGGCGCCCAAAGGTTCCCTCAGCCTGGTTGGCAATCAGGTGTTGAGTGTAAGTGCACAAGGGAGCTTGACTGTGAGACCGACGGGTCGAGCAGGGACGAAAGTCGGGACTAGTGATCCGGCGGTGGCTTGTGGAAGCGCCGTCGCTCAACGGATAAAAGGTACCCCGGGGATAACAGGCTGATCTTCCCCAAGAGTCCATATCGACGGGATGGTTTGGCACCTCGATGTCGGCTCGTCGCATCCTGGGGCTGGAGTCGGTCCCAAGGGTTGGGCTGTTCGCCCATTAAAGCGGTACGCGAGCTGGGTTTAGAACGTCGTGAGACAGTTCGGTCCCTATCCGCTGCGCGCGTAGGAGTCTTGAGAAGGGCTGTCCCTAGTACGAGAGGACCGGGACGGACGAACCTCTGGTGTGCCAGTTGTCCTGCCAAGGGCATGGCTGGTTGGCTACGTTCGGGAGGGATAACCGCTGAAAGCATCTAAGCGGGAAGCCTGCTTCGAGATGAGGACTCCCACCCACTTGATGGGGTAAGGCTCCCAGTAGACGACTGGGTTGATAGGCCAGGTGTGGAAGACCGGTAACGGTTGGAGCTGACTGGTACTAATAGGCCGAGGGCTTGTCCTCAGTTGCTCGCGTCCACTGTGTAGGTTCTGAAGTAACGACCTGTGTCATTGCCGGGTTGGTTAACTTCATAGTGTTTCGGTGGTCATAGCGTTAGGGAAACGCCCGGTTACATTCCGAACCCGGAAGCTAAGCCTTTCAGCGCCGATGGTACTGCAGGGGGGACCCTGTGGGAGAGTAGGACGCCGCCGAACAATTATTCAGAAAGCCCTGGTGGGGACCGAAAGGTCCCTGCCAGGGCTTTCTTGCATTTCCGGCACGGAACCAGCCGTACAGGTTGTCTCCGGCCCCGTCTCCGGGGATGCATCCGCATCCCCGGAGACGAAACGGCTTATTACTCGTTCCCCTGGCCGGCCGCACGGGCCAGATCGAGGTCGAGCGATTCACGGCGGATGCGCTGGTCCATATAGAGCAGCGCGGTGACCCCGGCGGTAATCGGCAGGGTGAGCGCAGAGCTGATGGTCGCGCTGATACCGCTAATGATCAAAGAGGGCCAGGTCACCGGGACGGTATCCGGCGAACCGCCGTTCATGATCAATTCAATGACGCCGGCCGGAATCTCGACAATCGCACTCACCACGAAAACCAGGAGAGTGGCCAGGAGCTGTATTCCGAAGATCCGCCACCATGAGCCGCTGACGAGTTTGCCGGAACGCCGCATGGCGGCGATCACGCCCTGCTTCTCCAGTATCAGAGCCGGCGCCGCGAGGCTGTAGCGAATCCACAGCCATGCCGCCCCGGCCATGCCGGCCAGCCCGCCCAGGGCCGTCAGCGCGACTCCGCCGCTCTCGTTTCCGGCCGCGGCGAGCGCCAGGCCCGGTACCAGCCCCACGGCGAAGGCGCCGGTGATCAGGAGCGTGACCAGGCAGAACAGGCCCGTCATGGAGAACAGGCGGGGGCGGGCTGCCGCCCAGGTCTCGCCTGCCGGAGCCGGGCGGCCCAGGACGGCGCGGCTGACCACCACGGTCAGCATGGCAGCCGCGATGATCGAGCCGATGAGCCCGATCAGCGACGCGGCCGCCAGGCCGCCCAGTGCCTGCTTGAGGGCCTCCACGAGCTCGTCGAGGCTCGCCGCCTCCTGGTCGCGGAGTGCGCTCAGGTCCACCAGGTCGCGGAACCAGAGGCCCGTCACCACCGTTCGTACCGCCTGGGTCGCCACGGCCACCGTCAGCGACACCCCGAGGGCGGTCCGCCAGTACTTGCGTGCGGTGGTGAAGGCGCCGTCCAGGATTTCGCCCACGCTCAGCGGCCGCAGCGGGATCACGCCAGGCTGGGGCGCCGGGGGGACTGCCGGCCGCCAGGGGTTGTTGCCCCACCCGCCGCCCGCCTGGCCCCAGCCGGGGCCTCCGCTGCTGTCGGCGCGCGCCCGGTCCCGGCCGGACGGGGTCCGGCCCGGAGAGTCGTTCATTTTCTGCTGCTCCTTCTGATGCCCGTTCCTTCGCCGTGCGGCGGGCGCCGGGCCCGGTTGCCAGTGCGGTCATCGTGTCACGCGCCTCCCGGGCACCAGCGGGCTCGTAACGCCACGGCGGAGTGGCGCGCCACGTAAGGGGGAGCGGGCGGAGGAGCCCTTCAATAGTTGGTGTATGCGGGGCAGACTGGACTAATGGCTGATCAGCGCTCGGCACCCCAGTCCCTCACCGGAACTTCCACCGTCCCCGCTCTGCGCTGGGAGGAACTGCCAGAAGGGCCCGTGATCGTCCTCCTGGACCAGCGGCGGCTTCCCACGGACGAGATCGAGCTGGTCTGCACCGATGTACCCGCGCTCGTCGAGGCCGTCCGCACCCTCGCCGTACGGGGCGCTCCGCTGCTCGGAGTCGCCGGCGCCTACGGGGTCGCGCTCGCGGCCGCGCGGGGCTTCGACGTGGACGGAGCGGCCGAACTGCTCGCTCACGCCCGCCCCACCGCCGTGAACCTGGCCTACGGCGTCCAGCGGGCCCTGGAGGCCTATCAGGGGGTCCTCAAGGGGGGCGGTGACGCGGGCAGGGCCGCCGCGGCCGCCCTGGCCCAGGCCAAGGCTCTCCACGCCGAGGACGCCGAGGCCAGCGCCTGCATGGCGGCGCACGGCCTGGCCCTGCTGCAGGAACTGCTGCCGGGCGGCGGCTTCCGCGTCCTGACCCACTGCAACACCGGCGCCCTGGTCTCCGGCGGCGAGGGCACGGCGCTGGCCGTGGTGGGCGCGGCGCACCGGATCGGGGAGCTGCGCAGGCTGTGGGTCGACGAGACGCGGCCGCTGCTGCAGGGGGCCCGGCTGACCGCCTACGAGGCGGCGCGTGCGGGAATGCCGTACACCCTGCTCACGGACAATGCGGCGGGCTCGCTGTTCTCGGCGGGCGAAGTGGACGCGGTGCTGATAGGAGCGGACCGGATAGCGGCCGACGGCTCGGTGGCCAACAAGGTGGGAAGTTATCCGCTGGCCGTGCTGGCGCGCTATCACCACGTGCCGTTCATCGTCGTGGCGCCGACGACGACCGTGGACCTCGGGACCGCCGACGGGGCGGCCATCGAGGTGGAGCAGCGGCCCGGTCATGAGGTGACGGAGCTGCCCGGTGCGGAGGCCGGCGTACCCGTCGCGCCCCTCGGAACTCAGGCGTACAACCCTGCGTTCGATGTCACACCGCCCGAGTTGGTGACCGCGATTGTCACGGAAAACGGCGTTGTTTCCCCCGTGACGGAGGCGGGTTTGGCGGAGCTGTGTGACAGGTCACGATCGGGTAATGGGATGATGTCGATATGAAGGGACGCGTCCTTGTCGTCGACGACGACACAGCACTGGCCGAGATGCTCGGAATTGTGCTTCGTGGTGAAGGTTTCGAGCCGTCGTTTGTAGCGGACGGCGACAAGGCACTGGCTGCTTTTCGAGAGGTCAAACCTGATCTTGTATTGCTCGATCTGATGCTGCCCGGCCGTGATGGCATTGAGGTGTGCAGACTGATCCGGGCCGAGTCCGGCGTGCCGATCGTGATGCTGACGGCGAAGAGCGACACGGTGGATGTGGTGGTCGGGCTGGAGTCCGGCGCCGACGACTACATCGTGAAGCCGTTCAAGCCCAAGGAGCTGGTCGCCCGCATCCGGGCGCGCCTGCGCAGGTCGGAGGAGCCGGCGCCGGAGCAGCTGGCGATCGGCGACCTGGTCATCGACGTCGCGGGTCACTCCGTCAAGCGCGACGGGCAGTCGATCGCGCTGACTCCGCTGGAGTTCGACCTGCTGGTGGCGCTGGCCCGTAAGCCGTGGCAGGTGTTCACCCGCGAGGTGCTGCTGGAGCAGGTCTGGGGCTACCGCCACGCCGCCGATACGCGGCTGGTGAACGTCCACGTGCAGCGGCTTCGCTCGAAGGTCGAGAAGGACCCCGAGCGGCCGGAGATCGTGGTGACCGTCCGTGGTGTGGGCTACAAGGCCGGGCCGAGCTGACATGACCGGCAACGGTGCCGCTCCGGAGCGGGACGCGGGGCGGCCCGTCGGCACGGCGGCGGGCGGCATATCGATCTTCCGACGCCTCTGGCGCGCCGGAAGGATGCTGTCCGACGGCGCGGGCGCGGCGCCCGTGCATCCGTTGCTGCGCCTGTACGTGCGCTGGGTGCGCCGTCCGCTGCTGCCCGCGATGCGGCTGTGGCGGCGCAACATCCAGCTGCGGGTGGTCGCGACCACGCTGGTGATGTCGCTCGGTGTGGTGCTGCTGCTCGGAGTGGTCGTGATCGGGCAGGTGCGCAACGGTCTGCTGGACGCCAAGCGGCACGCTTCGCAGAGCCAGGCCGAGGGCGGGTTCAAGGCGGCGCGTGACGCCGCCGATCCTGGTGCCGAGGGGCGCGGCCAGGACGGTTCGCAGTCCGGTGGCCGTGGAAACCCCGATTCCGGAGCGTGGCTGACGGCGCTCGTGCAGCAGCTCGCCAGCGGCGGGCAGGGCGTCTACCACGTGGTGGCGCTCAGTGCGGGCGGCCCGCGCGCCTCGGGGGACATCGATCCCGAGCACAGCGTGCCGGCCGACCTGCGCAAGCAGCTGGACCGCCGCCCGGGCACGTTCGAGAAGCCCGGGACGATCAAGCGCAGCGCCTCCGACGAGGGAGAGCCGGCGCTGATCGTCGGAAAGCAGCTCTACGACGTCAACGGCAAGGCGTACCAGCTCTACTACCTCTTCCCGTTCACGCAGGAGGAGAAGTCGCTCAGCCTGGTCAAGGGCACGCTGGCGACCGCCGGGGTGTTCGTGGTGGTGCTGCTGGGCGCCATCGCGTGGCTGGTGGTGCGGCAGATCGTCACGCCCGTGCGGATGGCGGCGAGCATCTCCGAGCGGCTCGCGGCGGGTGTGCTGCAGGAACGGATGAAGGTCACCGGCGAGGACGACATCGCACGTCTGGGTGAAGCCTTCAACAAGATGGCGCAGAACCTGCAGGTCAAGATCCAGCAGCTGGAGGAGCTGTCGCGGATGCAGCGGCGGTTCGTCTCGGACGTCTCGCACGAGCTGCGGACGCCGCTGACGACCGTGCGGATGGCGGCGGACGTCATTCACGAGGCGCGCGACGGCTTCGATCCGGTCACCGCGCGCTCGGCCGAGCTGCTGTTCGGGCAGCTCGACCGCTTCGAGTCGCTGCTGGCCGATCTGCTGGAGATCAGTCGTTTCGACGCGGGTGCGGCGGCGCTGGAGGCCGAGCCGATAGACCTGCGCGACGTGGTGAACCGCGTGGTGGACGGCGCGCTGCCGCTGGCGGACCGCAAGGGCAGCAGGCTGCTGGTGCGCGGCAACGAGCAGCCGGTGATCGCCGAGGCGGACGCGCGGCGTGTGGAGCGCATCCTGCGCAACCTGGTGGTCAACGCCGTCGAGCACGGCGAGGGCCGGGACGTGATCGTGCGGCTGGCCACGGCCGGCGGTGCGGTGGCGGTCGCGGTGCGCGACTACGGCGTGGGTCTCAAGCCGGGCGAGGCGACGCGGGTGTTCAACCGGTTCTGGCGCGCCGACCCCGCCCGGGCCCGGACGACCGGCGGTACCGGTCTGGGTCTGTCGATCGCCGTGGAGGACGCGCGTCTGCACGGTGGCTGGCTGCAGGCGTGGGGCGAGCCGGGCGGCGGTTCGCAGTTCCGGCTGACGCTGCCGCGCACGGCGGGCGATCCGCTGCGCGGTTCGCCGATCCCGCTCGAGCCCGAGGATTCCCGGCGCAATCGCGGACTGAACGAGGCGGGCATGCCGCCGGTGCTGCCGGGCCGGGGTTCGCCCGTACCGGTGCAGAACAAGAACGTACGTCCTACGGCCGACCCGACGGCTCTGCCGGGCAGCGGCGCGCGCGTGGTGACGCGGCCGGGCGGTGCGCTGGGCGGCGACAAGAGCGGTGAGAAGGCGCCCGGCGAACGGTCCGGTGACGAGGCCGGCGGCAGTGGCGCGAACGGCGCGGCCGACGGCAAGGCGGACGGCTCGGCGGACGGCAGGACCGGAGGCGACCGTGACGGTCAGGGGTAAGGGCACTCGCCGCGCGCGTCCGCTGGCGGGCGTGCTTGCGCTGGCGGTCGGCGGCGGCCTGCTGGCGGGCTGCGCTTCCATGCCGGACAGCGGTTCGGTCAATTCCGTGGACTCCTCCCAGCGCGCGGACGCCGACGCGCAGGTGCGGGTCTACGGGGTGCCGCCGCGCAAGAACGAGCAGCCGCTGGAGCTCGTGGCGGGCTTCCTTGAGGCGACCACGAGCGACGACCCGAACTACGACACGGCCCGGATGTACCTGGCGAAGGCCGTGAAGCGGCAGTGGGACCCGTCGGCGTCGACCATCGTGCTGGCCCAGACGCCGCAGGTGCGCGTGGAGCGGGTCGGCGGCGACCGGGAGCAGGCGTACACCGTCACGCTCACCGGCAAGCAGATCGCGGTGGTGGACGCCAAACACGCGTACAAGCCGGACGAGCGCGCCTACAAGGCGCAGCTGCACCTGGCGCGCGAGGACGGCGAGTGGCGCATCGACGCGCTCGAACCGGGCCTGGTGCTGGGCGCGTCCGAGTTCCAGCGCATCTACCGTTCGGTCAATAAGTACTACTTTGCTGAGCTGGGCTCCGGTGGCGGCAGGGCGCGGGACGTGCTCGTCGCCGATCCCGTCTATCTGCGCAAGCGGATAGACCCCGTGACGTCGACGGTGAAGGCCCTGCTGGACGGTCCGACGACGTGGCTCGACCCGGTCGCGGGCACGGCCTTCCCGACGGGGACGCGGCTGCAGGACCAGCGGCTGTCGCTCGACGACTCCAACGCCCTGAAGGTGCGGCTGAACGAGCGGGCGGCGGGCGCCAACCAGGACCAGTGCCTGCGGATGGCCGCGCAGCTGCTCTACACGGTGCAGGAGTCGGCCAAGGTCACCGATGTGACGCTGCAGCGCAAGGACGGCTCCCGGCTGTGTGCGCTCGGCAAGGAACAGGCGAAGTACTACGCGCCCGACCAGACGTCCGGGCGTCCGGACCGGCAGTACTACGTGGACGGGCAGCGCCGGATCGTGAGCCTGGCCGACGGTGACGAGGAGCCGCGCCGGGTGGCGGGGCCCCTCGGCGCGGACGGTGCGGTGCAGTGGCGGTCGGTGGCGGTGGACCGGACCGAGCGCCGGGCGGCGGCGGTGTCCGCCAACGGACAGTCGCTGTACGTCACCTCCCTGCAGTCGGGCGCGGCCCTGGGCGATGCCCGGCTGAGCGTGCAGGGTGGTGCGTCCGCGAAGACGGGGCTGACGGCGCCGAGCTGGGACGGGCTGGGCGACCTGTGGGTCGCGGACCAGGACCCGGAGAAGCCGCGACTGCTGCGGCTGGCGGGCGGTACGGGCACGCCGGAGGAGGTCCGGGTGCCCGGGCTCGACGGCGGGCGGATCACCGGGCTGCGGGTGTCGGCGGACGGGGTGCGGATCGCGCTGCTGGTGACGAAGGGCGACCATACGGTCCTCAAGCTCGGCAGGGTCGAGCGGCAGGGGAGCGCGGGGCGGCCGAGTCTGTCGGTGCAGGAGTTGCGCTCCGTCGCGCCCCGGCTGGAGGAAGTGAACGCCGTTTCGTGGGCGGGCGCGAGCAGACTGCTGGTGGCGGGCAGCGAGCAGGGCGGCCTGCAGCAGCTGCAGTACATCGAGACGGACGGCTCCCAGCCGAACGGTTCGGGGCTGCCGGGCATCACGGGTGTGCGGGGCGTGGCCGCTCCTGAGAGCCCGGGCAAGGCGCAGACGCTGGTCGCCGAGGGCGAGGGCGGGATCGTCCGGCTGCAGCCGGACACCAACTGGAAGCTGGTGACCAAGGAAGGCTCGGCGCCGGTCTACCCGGGGTAGGCGCCGGGGCACGGGACGTACGCACGTACGTGGCTCCCCGCCGGGCGCGCGGCCTCGTGCGCACAGCCGCTGGTCATGAGCCCGTGCGGGAGTTATCCACAGGGGTGGCGGGTCCGTGCCGGCGGCGGGACAGTGGATGCATGGGCGGGTGGTGGCAGGAGATCGCCGGATTGGTGCTGCCGGCGGACTGCGCGGGATGCGGACGGTCCCGTGTCGTGCTGTGCGACGAGTGCCGTGAGGAGCTGTGCGGGCGGGCGGTGCGGCGGGTGTGGCCGGATCCGGTGCCCGAGGGATTGCCGCGTGTGCACGCGGCCGCGCGGTACGGCGACGCGGTGCGGGCGGTGCTGCTCGCGCACAAGGAACGGGGCGGCCTGGGACTGGCGGAACCTCTGGGTGCCGCGCTGGCGGGCGCGGTACGGGTGGCCGGTTGCTCAGGTGCGGGGCGGGGCGTAAGGGCCCGCAGGAGGCCGTTGCTGCTCGTTCCGGTGCCTTCCGCGCGGCGTGCGGTGGCCGGGCGGGGCCACGACGCGGGACGGCGGATCGGGCTGGCGGCGGCCCGGGTGCTGCGGGCGGCCGGGGTGCCCGCGCGGGTGGCGGCGGTGCTGCGGCTGCGGCGGGCCGTGGCGGACCAGTCGGGGCTCGACGCCCGGCAGCGCAGGGCGAATGTGTCGGGGGCGATGGGGGTAGCCGGGGGAGTGGACCGCCTCTGGAGGGAAGGAGGGCCGGTCGTGCTGGTCGACGATCTGATGACGACCGGAGCCTCGCTGGCGGAGGCCGCGCGTGCGGTCTCGGGTGCCGGCGGGCGCATCGTGGGAGCGGCCGTGGTCGCTGCTGCTCCACGAGCTTTCGAATCCAACCGGAACTGACGGAGAACGCCCTGCGTTCCTGATGGAAACGGTCGTGAAACACCTGAATGGAGGTACGTTGCGGTAGGGGGTACCGACGGGCTTCCGAGCGAGATATGTTCGGTTGTGAGGAATGGCAAGAGCTATGCCTCATATCTCCGATTGGCGCGCTTCGTATGCCTTCGATGAAGCTTGGAACAAGCGAGAAGAGCCGCGAAGCGATGGGGTGTAGATCTTGTCGACGGGGGAGGAGGAGGTGAAAACCGCCTAGTCGGTGGCTCCGGGTATCCCCGGGGCCTGATGCAAGAGGGATGCGCTCCGCAACCTTCGGCGGAGCGATCCGGGAACGGAGTTCTGCGTGGACATCGTCGTCAAGGGCCGCAAGACAGAGGTCCCCGAGCGGTTTCGCAAGCACGTGGCCGAGAAGCTGAAGCTGGACAAGATCCAGAAGCTCGACGGCAAGGTGATCAGCCTCGACGTGGAGGTGTCCAAGGAGCCCAACCCCAGGCAGTCCGACCGCTCCGACCGCGTGGAGATCACCGTGCGTTCCCGTGGACCGGTGATCCGGGCGGAGGCCGCAGCGACGGATCCCTACGCCGCGCTCGATCTCGCCACGAGCAAGCTCGAGGCGAGGATGCGCAAGCAGCACGACAAGCGTCTCGCCCGCCGGGGCAACGGACGCATCCCGGCAAGCGGTGTCGGGGCGCTGGTCAGCGGCGCGGCGGAACTCAACGACAGGGGCGAACTCACCGCGGAGCAGGGTCCGGGCGAGGTGCCCGTCACCCATATGGGACCGCTGGAGATCCGGGGCGAAGGCCCCCTGGTGGTCCGCGAGAAGACGCACTCCGCGGCCCCCATGGCGCTCGACCAGGCACTCTACGAAATGGAGTTGGTCGGCCACGACTTCTATCTGTTCGTCGACTCCGAGACGAAGATGCCCAGTGTCGTCTACCGGCGGCACGCCTACGACTACGGCGTCATCCGTCTCAACAGTGACCCCTTCTACACCGGGGAGCCCGGTGGTGCGGGCGGTGAGCTCGGCGGCTGATCCGCGAGGCCCCGGCCGCCGCGTGCGGCCGGGGCACGTGTGAGCCGCCGGCCCGTCCCGGTGCCCTCGGAGCGCTGACGCGCTCCCGGGGCACCGATCCATGCGGCCATGGAAGAGCGGTCCGGCATGAAATCATGGTCGAGCCCAACCACCGGCCCGCCGGAACGGGTTGGCGCGGCGCAGACAGTGCAACCGCAAGGGGCCATGGCCTTCTGGGGGAGGAACGATGGCGGACAGGTTCGGGCCCGTGAGCGTGCCCGGCGAGGACGACGACGAGGGCGCCCGCGCGGACCGGGGCGCCACGCGGGAGGAACCCATCCGGGTCCTGGTCGTGGACGACCACGCCCTCTTCCGCCGGGGGCTGGAGATCGTGCTGGCGCACGAGGAGGACATCCAGGTCGTGGGGGAGGCCGGGGACGGCGCGGAGGCGGTGGACAAGGCGGCCGACCTGCTGCCGGACATCGTGCTGATGGACGTACGGATGCCCAAGCGCGGCGGCATCGAGGCCTGCACCTCCATCAAGGAGGTGGCGCCCAGCGCGAAAATCATCATGCTGACGATCAGCGACGAGGAAGCCGACCTCTACGACGCCATCAAGGCCGGGGCCACCGGCTATCTCCTGAAGGAGATCTCCACCGACGAGGTGGCGACCGCGATCCGGGCGGTGGCGGACGGCCAGTCCCAGATCAGCCCGTCGATGGCGTCCAAGCTGCTCACCGAGTTCAAGTCGATGATCCAGCGCACCGACGAGCGCCGGCTGGTGCCGGCGCCCCGGCTCACCGACCGCGAGCTGGAGGTGCTCAAGCTCGTCGCGACCGGCATGAACAACCGTGACATCGCCAAGGAGTTGTTCATCAGCGAGAACACGGTCAAGAACCATGTCCGCAACATCCTGGAGAAGCTGCAGCTGCACTCCAGGATGGAGGCGGTGGTCTATGCGATGAGGGAGAAGATCCTCGAGATCCGGTGAGCGGATCAGCCCAGGGCGCGGACCAGCGCGGCGGCCAGCTTCGCGTCGTCGCAGCGCTCGATGCGCACGGCGTCGCAGCCCACCCACTCGGCCGCCTCCCACAACGCCCGGGCCATGGGTTCCACGGCCTTGGGGCCCGCCATCGACACCTGCCGTGCCACCAGCGTCCCGCCGTCGCGCGCCGGATCCACCCGGCCCGCCAGCCGGCCGCCCGTCAGCAGCGGCATCACGAAATAGCCGTGCACCCGCTTCGCCTTGGGGACGTAGGCCTCCAGCCGGTGCGTGAAGCCGAAGAGCCGCTCGGTGCGCGGCCGGTCCCAGATCAGCGAGTCGAACGGCGAGAGCAGCGTCGTGCGGTGCCGCCCCCGGGGCTCGTCGGCCAGCGCCGCCGGATCCGCCCACGCCGGCTTGGACCAGCCCTCCACCTCCACCGGCACCAGGCCCGTACCGGCTATGACGGCGTCGACCTGCTCGCCCTTGAGCCGGTGGTAGTCCGCCAGGTCGGCCCGGGTGGCCACCCCCATCGCCGCGCCCGCCTGCGCGACCAGGCGCCGTATGCACTCGGCGTCGTCGATGTCGTCGTGCAGGAGGGCATCCGGGACCGCCCGCTCGGCCAGGTCGTACACCCGCTTCCAGCCGCGCCGCCGGGTGCAGACCACCTCGCCGGTGTCCAGCAGCCACTCCACCGCGATCTTGGTCTCGGACCAGTCGTACCACTCGCCGCCGTTCTTGGCGCCGCCCAATTCCGTTGCCGTCAGGGGGCCCTCGGCCCTGAGCCGGTCCCGCACGGCCGCGCACGAGCGCTCGGAGTCCTGCATCACGTGCCAGCGATGGCCGCGCGCCTTCATGGCCCGGCGCCGGAAGGCGAAGTGCGGCCACTCCTCGACCGGCAGGATGCACGCCGCGTGCGACCAGTACTCGAAGGCGTGGTCGCCGCTCCAGTACGCCGACTCCACCGCGGTGCGGCCGAGGGCGCCCAGGCGGGCGTACGGCACCAGCTCGTGCGAGCGGGCCAGCACCGAGATCGTGTCCAGCTGGACCGCGCCCAGCCGGCGCAGCACCCCGCGGGCGCCCGCCCGCCGGTCGGGGGCCCCGAGCAGGCCCTGGGCGCGCAGCGCCAGGCGGCGGGCCTCGTCGGCGGAGAGCCGGGCCTGGGGGCGGGGAGCCCCGGCCGTACGGGCCTTGGCGGTGGCGGCAGTTGTCATACCGATCACCCTAGAGGCGGCCACTGACAACGCCCGGGAAAGGATCAGCCGCGCTCGGGAAACGGCAGGTAGGGGGCGCGTGTCGGCATCCCCAGGTCCGAGGGGAGCAGGGAGCCGATCCAGGCGTCGCGGCGCGTGCCGTTGTAGGGGATCTTCGAACGCAGGGTGCCCTCCATCCGGAAGCCCGCCTTGAGGGCGACGCCGCGCGAGGCCTCGTTGCCGGCCTCGGCGTACCACTCCAGCCGCTCGACGCCCAGGTCCTCGAAGGCCCAGCGGATCACCTCGTGCGCCGCCTCCACGGTGTAGCCCCGGCCGCGCTGCTCCTTGGCCGTCCAGTAGCCGAGCTCCGCCTGCCGCTCGGGGGCGCGCAGCTGGGCGAGCCGCACCAGGCTCATCGAGCCGGCCAGCCGTTCCCCGTCCCGGGTGAAGACGCCGAACGTGTACGTGGAGTCCTCGGCCCAGTCGCGCGGGCACGCCTCCTCGACGAAGACACGGGCGTCCTCCGGCGTGTACGGGGAGGGCACGCCGGTGTAGCGCGGAATGTCCGGGTCCTGGCAGGCGGCGTGCACGGCGAGGACGTCGGCGGAGGTGAAGGGGCGCAGCACCAGCCGCTCGGTGGTCAGACGTACGGGCTCCATGGGCGGAGTCTAGATTCGGCGGCGGAAACCGTGTCCGAATATCGGAGCCCGGCACTTTCCGGACGCGGCGTTCGTTCTCCGTGCGGGTGACACCCGGCCTCGGTGACGACGGACCTCCCGGCGCGGTGGGGTCCTCGCTTACGATGGCCGTTGCGGCGGGGACTGTCCCGTCGTGCCCGCGCACCCGACCGTGCACAGGCCCGACCGGCAAGGAGCCAGCCTACGTGTCCGTCTTCGGCAAGATCATGCGTGCAGGAGAAGGCAAGATCCTGCGCAAACTGCACCGCATCGCGGACCAGGTCAATTCCATCGAAGAGGACTTCCTGAACCTCTCCGACGCCGAGCTGCGCGCGCTGACCGAGGAGTACAAGCAGCGGTACGCCGACGGCGAGAGCCTGGACGACCTGATGCCCGAGGCGTTCGCGACCGTCCGTGAGGCGGCCAAGCGGGTGCTCGGCCAGCGTCACTACGACGTCCAGCTCATGGGTGGCGCCGCCCTGCACATGGGGTACGTGGCGGAGATGAAGACCGGTGAGGGCAAGACCCTCGTCGGTACCCTCCCGGCGTATCTGAACGCGCTGTCCGGCAAGGGCGTGCACCTGATCACGGTCAACGACTACCTCGCCGAGCGCGACTCCGAATTGATGGGCCGGGTGCACAAGTTCCTCGGTCTGTCGGTCGGCTGCATCCTGGCCAACATGACCCCGGCGCAGCGCCGCGAGCAGTACGGCTGCGACATCACGTACGGCACGAACAACGAGTTCGGCTTCGACTACCTGCGCGACAACATGGCCTGGTCGCAGGACGAGCTCGTCCAGCGCGGCCACAACTTCGCGGTCGTCGACGAGGTCGACTCCATCCTGGTCGACGAGGCCCGTACGCCGCTGATCATCTCCGGCCCGGCCGACCAGGCCACGAAGTGGTACGGCGACTTCGCCAAGCTGGTCACGCGGCTCACCAAGGGCGAGCCCGCCAACCCGCAGAAGGGCGTCGAGGAGACCGGCGACTACGAGGTCGACGAGAAGAAGCGCACCGTCGCCATCCACGAGGCCGGTGTGGCCAAGGTCGAGGACTGGCTGGGCATCGACAACCTCTACGAGTCGGTCAACACCCCCCTGGTCGGGTATCTGAACAACGCCATCAAGGCGAAGGAACTGTTCAAGAAGGACAAGGACTACGTCGTCATGGACGGCGAAGTCATGATCGTCGACGAGCACACCGGCCGTATCCTCGCCGGCCGCCGCTACAACGAGGGCATGCACCAGGCGATCGAGGCGAAGGAAGGGGTGGACATCAAGGACGAGAACCAGACGCTCGCCACGATCACCCTGCAGAACTTCTTCCGCCTCTACAGCAAGCTGTCCGGTATGACCGGTACGGCCATGACCGAGGCCGCCGAGTTCCACCAGATCTACAAGCTCGGCGTGGTGCCGATCCCGACGAACCGGCCGATGCAGCGTGCGGACCAGTCGGACCTGATCTACCGCACCGAGGTCGCGAAGTTCGCCGCCGTGGTCGAGGACATCGCCGAGAAGCACGAGAAGGGGCAGCCGATCCTGGTCGGCACCACCTCGGTCGAGAAGTCCGAGTACCTCTCGCAGCAGCTGGCCAAGCGCGGCATCCCGCACGAGGTGCTCAACGCCAAGCACCACGAGCGCGAGGCGCAGATCGTCGCCCAGGCCGGCCGCAAGGGCGCCGTCACGGTCGCCACCAACATGGCCGGCCGCGGTACCGACATCAAGCTCGGCGGCAACCCCGACGACCTCGCCGAGGCGGAGCTGCGCCAGCGCGGCCTGGACCCGGTGGAGCACGTCGAGGAGTGGGCGCAGGCGCTGCCCAGTGCCCTGGAGAAGGCCGAGGCCGCGGTCAAGGCCGAGTTCGAGGAGGTCAAGTCGCTCGGCGGCCTGTACGTCCTGGGCACCGAGCGCCACGAGTCGCGGCGCATCGACAACCAGCTGCGCGGTCGTTCCGGCCGTCAGGGCGACCCGGGCGAGTCCCGCTTCTACCTGTCGCTGGGCGACGACCTGATGCGCCTGTTCAAGGCCCAGATGGTCGAGCGCGTGATGGCCATGGCCAACGTGCCCGACGACGTGCCGATCGAGAACAAGATGGTCACCCGTGCCATCGCCTCCGCCCAGTCGCAGGTCGAGCAGCAGAACTTCGAGACGCGCAAGAACGTCCTGAAGTACGACGAGGTGCTCAACCGCCAGCGTGAGGTCATCTACGCCGAGCGCCGCCGGGTCCTGGAGGGCGAGGATCTGCAGGATCAGATCACGCACTTCATGGACGACACCATCGACGACTACATCCGCCAGGAGACCGTCGAGGGCTTCGCGGAGGAGTGGGACCTGGAGCGGCTGTGGAGCGCGTTCAAGCAGCTCTACCCGGTGAAGGTCACCATCGAGGAGCTGGAGGACGCGGCCGGCGACCGCGCGGGCATCACGGCCGAGTTCATCGCCGAGTCCGTCAAGGACGACATCCACGAGCAGTACGCGACCCGCGAGGAGCAGCTCGGCTCCGACATCATGCGTGAGCTGGAGCGCCGCGTCGTGCTGTCGGTCCTGGACCGTAAGTGGCGTGAGCACCTCTACGAGATGGACTACCTCCAGGAGGGCATCGGCCTGCGGGCGATGGCCCAGAAGGACCCGCTGGTCGAGTACCAGCGCGAGGGCTTCGACATGTTCACCGCGATGATGGAGGGCATCAAGGAGGAGTCCGTCGGCTACCTGTTCAACCTGGAGGTCCAGGTCGACCAGCAGCTCGAGGAGGTCCCGGTCGAGGAGGGCGCGCAGGCTCCCTCCCTTCAGAAGGTGCAGTCCGCCGAGAGGGCAGTGCCGGCCGCCCGGCCCGAGATCCGCGCCAAGGGCCTGGACGCTCCGCAGCGGCCCGACAGGCTGCACTTCTCCGCCCCCACGGTCGACGGCGAGGGCGGCGTGGTCGAGGGCGACTTCGCCAACGACGACACCGGTGAGTTCCGCTCCGAGGCCGACGGCATGACCCGCGCCGAGCGTCGCAAGGCGCAGAAGAACGGTGGCGGCCGCCGCCGCAGGAAGTAACCGCCGCAGTGGCTCCGGAAGGGGGCGGGACACAGGACGTGTCCCGCCCCCTTCGGCGTGTGCCGCTCAGGTGCGGGCCCCGCCCAGTTCCACGGCCGCGCAGCGCCACTTCCGGTCCGGGCAGTGCTCCAGCCGGAAGGCCAGCGCCTGCAGCCGGTCGCCGGAGGCGATGCGGGCGAACGCCTCGATCACCCCGGGCCGGGGCTGGAACTCGTCGCAGTGGCGTACGAACGGGGTGGCGCGGTGCGGCGGTGCGGGGCGCAGGGGCGCTCCCGGCGCCAGTTCCGCCAGCTGGTCGTAGGCCGGGGGGAGGGTGTGCCCGAGCATCCAGTGGACCGGACGCTGCCCGCTGAGGGTGAGCAGCAGCCGCTCGGCGAACCAGTAGCGCGGGTGCCGCCGTTCCCGCTCGTGGCGCCGGGCCGCGGGGTCGGCTCCCGGGCGCCGGGCGTCCGTGCGCCGTGGCGGGCCGTACTGCCTGGTGCCGGCCGGTCCCCTGGTCCTGTACATGCGATCGCCCCCGCGACGCCGGGCCCGGTCGGCGTGCCGTACCGGGCGGTAGCTTCGGTCGGTGATCTTCTATCGGCGTCCTCCGGAGGGCGGCAAGGAGGAGCGGGCGGCCGCGCGGGGGCCGGCTGCGTTCACCTATCCGGGGGTGGCGGGCCGTGGCGGGCGGGCGGAGCGGGTGACGGCCGGCTCCGGCGGCCCCGCGCACAGGGGCCGACTGGCACTTCGAAGGGGTACTCCCGCCCGTATGCTGGCACCACCATCCGTAAGTCGTCAGGAATCAGGAAAGCGGCGGTCATGCGCGTCTACGTCCCTCTGACCCTCCACGGTCTCGCCGAGGCGCACAAGGCGGGCCAGCTGGGCCCGGCCCCGCTGGACGCCTACGCCGTCACCCCGGCCCTGCGCGAGTGGTACGTCTCCGACGACATCGAGGAGCTGGAGTACGCGGCGCTCGGCCGGGCCGCCCTGGGCTCGCTGCGGCAGCTGGCCGCCGAGCCGGCCGCCCCGCGCCGACGGGTGGTCGTGGCGGTGGACGTGCCGGACGGCGCGGTGAGCGCCGAGGCGGAGCGCGGCCTGGACCAGTCGGAGTTCGGCGCGGTGCGCCTGCGGGAGCCGGTGCCGCTGAAGAAGGCCGCGGCCGTGCACGTCGACTCCGGCGACGCCGAGGAGGACGTGGCCGCCGCCGCGGCCGCGCTGGGCGCGGCGGACCGGGGCGACGACGACGCGCAGTTCACGGTGGACGGCGCCGAGGACCACGAGCTGCTGTGGTTCGGCGTCCAGGAGATCCCGAACCTCCTCTGACCGCGTTGTCGTACCCGCCCGGTACCGTCGACGCATGGGGACGCACAGCATGGGCAAGCACACGGCGCACATCGTCTGGGACTGGAACGGCACGCTCTTCCACGACATCGACGCGGTGATGTCGGCGACGAACGCCGCCTTCGCGGAGATCGGCCTGGAGCCCATCACCCTGGCCCGGTACCGCGCGCTGTACTGCGTGCCGATCCCGCGCTTCTACGAGCGGCTGATGGGCCGCCTGCCGACGCAGGCCGAGTGGGACCACATGGACGTGGTCTTCCACCGCCACTACCAGGACCACCACATACGCTGCGGCCTCGCGGACGGAGCGGAGTCGCTGCTGGCCGGCTGGCAGGAGACCGGCGGCACCCAGTCGATCATGTCGATGTACGGGCACGAGGACCTGGTCCCGCTGGTCCGCGGCTTCGGCATCGAGCGCAGATTCATCCGGGTGGACGGACGCACGGGACCTTCCGGCGGCAGCAAGACCGAGCACATGGCCCGCCATCTCGACGGGCTCGGCGGCATCGCCGCCGGCCGCACGGTCGTCATCGGCGACGCGGTGGACGACGCGGTGGCCGCGGCGCACGTGGGCGCCCACGCCGTGCTGTACACGGGTGGTTCCCACAGCCGGGAGAGTCTGGCGGAGGCGGGGGTGCCGGTCGTCGACACGCTGGCGGAGGCCGTCGCGGAGGCCGAGCGTCTCGTCGGCTGACCCGTCGCTGTCCAGAGCGTCAAATTTCGACCCCCGGATTTGTACAGAAGCAGCTCGTGACGATATCGGGGGGAAGAGCGATAGCCTTACCAGGTGATCAGCGCGATATCCCGCAGGGGCGCCGATGCCTCTGTCCTGCGCCCGGGCCGCCACAGCGCCCGGGTCGCCGCTGGTCCCTGGAACCGGGCACGGATGACGAAGTTCTCCCAGAATCGCCCGGCCACCCCTCATCCCGGCATACCGTCGATGACGACCGGAGACCCCGCGTCGCGACGGGCAGCCATCACCACCTATGTCACGCAACGGCGCGCGACAGGAGCCAGAGGACATGCAGACCAAGCTGGACGAAGCCAAGGCCGAATTGCTCGAGCGGGCGGCGCGGGTCGCTGAGAAGGGTGAGGGCGGGCTCGACCGGGCGACCCTGGCCGCCTACCTCCAGCGCTACTACCTGCACACCGCTCCCGAGGACCTCACCGGACGGGACCCGGTCGACGTCTACGGTGCGGCGATCTCGCACTACCGGCTGGCCGAGAACCGGCCGCAGGGCACGGCCAACGTGCGCGTCCACACCCCGACCGTGGAGGAGAACGGCTGGACTTCCAGCCACTCCGTGGTCGAGGTCGTCACCGACGACATGCCCTTCCTGGTCGACTCCGTCACCAACGAGCTCTCCCGGCAGAACCGCGGCATCCACCTGGTCATCCACCCGCAGGTGATCGTCCGCCGCGATGTGACCGGCCGCCTCCTCGAGGTCCTGGGCTCCGCCTGCGACGCGCACGGCGCCGGCAAGGACGCCGAGCTGCCGCACGACGCCCTCATCGAGTCCTGGATCCACGTCGAGATCGACCGCGAGACCGACCGCGAGGACCTCAAGCAGATCGCCGCCGACCTGCTGCGCGTCCTCAACGACGTCCGCGAGACGGTCGAGGACTGGGGCAAGATGCGCGACGCCGCCCTGCGCATCGCCGACACCCTCGCCGACGAGCCCACCGACGACATCCCGGGCACCGAGATCGACGAGGCCCGCGAGCTGCTGCGCTGGCTGGCCGCCGACCACTTCACCTTCCTCGGCTACCGCGAGTACGACCTGACCAAGGCCGCCACGGAGAACGGCGAGGAGGACGTCCTGACGGCCGTTCCCGGCACCGGCCTGGGCATCCTGCGCTCCGACCCCTCCCACACCGCCGACGGGCACCACGACGGCCACCACGCGCCGCTGGCGCGCCCCTCCTCGCAGTCCTTCAACCGGCTCCCGGCGGACGCCCGCGCCAAGGCCCGCGAGCACAAGCTGCTCGTCCTCACCAAGGCCAACAGCCGCGCCACCGTGCACCGCCCCTCCTACCTCGACTACGTCGGGGTCAAGAAGTTCGACGCCGAGGGCAACGTCATCGGCGAGCGGCGCTTCCTGGGCCTGTTCTCCTCCGCCGCGTACACCGAGTCCGTCCGCCGCGTCCCGGTCATCCGCCGCAAGGTCGCCAAGGTCCTGGACGACGCCGGCTTCAGCCCCGACAGCCACGACGGGCGCGACCTGCTCCAGATCCTGGAGACCTACCCGCGCGACGAGCTGTTCCAGACGGACACCGACCAGCTGAGGGCCATCGCCACCAGCGTCCTCTACCTCCAGGAGCGCCGCCGGCTGCGGCTGTACCTGCGCCGCGACGAGTACGGGCGCTACTACTCCGCCCTGGTCTACCTGCCGCGCGACCGCTACACCACCGGTGTGCGGCTGCGCCTGATCGACATCCTCAAGGAGGAGCTCGGCGGCACCAGCGTCGACTTCACCGCCTGGAACACCGAGTCGGTCCTCTCCCGGCTGCACTTCGTCGTCCGCGTCGAGCCCGGTGCCACCCTGCCCGACCTCACCGACGCCGACGCCGACCGCATCGAGGCCCGCCTGGTGGAGGCCGCCCGCTCCTGGGCCGACGGCTTCGCCGAGACCCTGACCGCCGAGGTCGGCGAGGAGCGCTCCGCCGAGCTGCTGCGCCGCTACGGCCAGGCGTTCCCCGAGGGCTACAAGGCCGACCACACCCCGCGCGGCGCCGTCTCCGACCTCGGTCACCTGGAGAAGCTGACCGCGGCCGGCGGCGGCCACGACTTCGAGCTCAGCCTGTACGAGCCGGTCGGCGCCGCCCCCGGCGAGCGACGCTTCAAGATCTACCGCACGGGTGAGCCGGTCTCCCTGTCCGCCGTGCTGCCGGTGCTGCACCGGCTCGGCGTCGAGGTCGTCGACGAGCGCCCGTACGAGCTGCGCTGCTCGGACCGGACGACCGCCTGGATCTACGACTTCGGCCTGCGGATGCCCGAGCGCATCGAGGGCGACGACGCGCGCACCCGCTTCCAGGAGGCCTTCGCGGCCGTCTGGACCGGCGAGGCGGAGAACGACAACTTCAACATGCTGGTGCTGAAGGCCGGCCTCGACTGGCGCCAGGCCATGGTGCTGCGGGCCTACGCCAAGTACTTGCGGCAGGCCGGTTCGCCGTTCAGCCAGGCGTACATGGAGGACACCCTCAGCAACAACGTCCACACCATCCGCCTCCTGGTCAACCTGTTCGAGGCCCGGATGTCGCCCGCGCTCCAGCGCGCCGGCAACGAGCTGATCGACGGGATGCTGGAGGAGCTGGACGGCGCCCTGGACCAGGTCGCCAGCCTGGACGAGGACCGCATCCTGCGGGCCTTCCTCACCGTCATCAAGGCCACGCTGCGCACCAACCACTTCCAGCGCGACGCGGCCGGCAACCCGCACCCGTACCTGTCGATCAAGCTGGACCCGCAGGCCATCCCGGACCTGCCGGCCCCGCGCCCGGCGTTCGAGATCTGGGTCTACTCCCCGCGCGTCGAGGGCGTGCACCTGCGCTTCGGCAAGGTCGCCCGAGGCGGTCTGCGCTGGTCCGACCGGCGCGAGGACTTCCGCACCGAGGTCCTGGGCCTGGTCAAGGCGCAGATGGTGAAGAACACCGTCATCGTGCCCGTCGGCGCCAAGGGCGGCTTCGTCGGCAAGCGGCTGCCGGACCCGTCCGTGGACCGCGACGCATGGCTGGCCGAGGGCATCGCCTCGTACAAGACCTTCATCTCCGGTCTGCTCGACATCACCGACAACATGGTCGCCGGCGAGGTCGTGCCGCCCAAGGACGTCGTGCGCCACGACGAGGACGACACCTACCTCGTCGTCGCCGCCGACAAGGGCACCGCGACCTTCTCCGACATCGCCAACGAGGTCGCCCAGTCCTACGGCTTCTGGCTCGGCGACGCCTTCGCCTCCGGCGGCTCGGCCGGCTACGACCACAAGGGCATGGGCATCACCGCCCGCGGCGCCTGGGAGTCGGTCAAGCGCCACTTCCGGGAGCTGGGCCACAACACCCAGACCGAGGACTTCACGGTCGTCGGCGTCGGCGACATGTCCGGTGACGTGTTCGGCAACGGCATGCTGCTCTCCGAGCACATCCGCCTGGTGGCCGCCTTCGACCACCGGCACATCTTCCTCGACCCCACCCCGGACGCGGCTGTCTCCTACGCCGAGCGCCGCCGTCTGTTCGAGCTGCCCCGCTCCTCCTGGGCCGACTACGACACCTCCCTGCTGTCCGCGGGCGGCGGCATCCACCCCCGTACCGCCAAGTCGATCCCGGTCAACGCGCACGTGCGCCAGGCCCTCGGCATCGAGGCGCACGTCACCAAGATGACCCCCGCCGAGCTGATGAAGGCCATCCTCAGCTCGCCGGTCGACCTGCTGTGGAACGGCGGCATCGGTACGTACGTCAAGGCGTCCACCGAGTCGCACGCCGACGTGGGCGACAAGGCCAACGACGCGATCCGCGTCGACGGCCAGGACCTGCGGGTCAAGGTCGTCGGCGAGGGCGGCAACCTGGGTCTGACCCAGCTCGGCCGCATCGAGTTCGCCCTGACCGGCGGGCCCGAGTCCACCGGCGGCCGGATCAACACCGACGCCATCGACAACAGCGCCGGCGTGGACACCTCCGACCACGAGGTGAACATCAAGATCCTGCTCAACGCCCTCGTCACCGAAGGCGACATGACCGTCAAGCAGCGCAACAAGCTGCTGGCGGAGATGACCGACGAGGTCGGTGAGCTGGTCCTGCGCAACAACTACGCGCAGAACGTCGCGCTGGCCAACGGTGTGGCCCAGGCCCCCAGCCTGCTCCACGCCCACCAGCGGATCATGCGCAGGCTCACCCGCGACGGCCACCTGGACCGCGCCCTGGAGTTCCTGCCCTCCGACCGGCAGATCCGTGAGCGGCTGTCCGCCGGCCGCGGGCTGACCCAGCCCGAGCTGGCCGTCCTCCTCGCCTACATCAAGATCACCACGGCGGAGGAGCTGCTCGCCACCGAGCTGCCCGACGACGCCTACCTGCAGCGACTGCTCTACGCCTACTTCCCGCAGGCGCTGCGCCAGTCGTTCGGCGAGCAGATCGACAACCACGCGCTGCGTCGCGAGATCATCACGACCGTCCTGGTCAACGACACGGTCAACTCCGGTGGCTCGACCTTCCTGCACCGTCTGCGGGAGGAGAGCGGGGCGTCCCTGGAGGAGATCGTCCGGGCGCAGACCGCCGCCCGGGAGATCTTCAGCCTGAACGCCGTCTGGGACGCCGTCGAGGCGCTCGACAATGTCGTCGCCGCCGACGTCCAGACCCAGATCCGGCTGCACTCGCGCCGTCTGGTCGAGCGCGGCACGCGCTGGCTGCTCAACAACCGGCCGCAGCCGCTGCAGCTGGCCGAGACGATCGACTTCTTCCGCGACGACGTCGACACGGTCTGGGGCGAGCTGCCCAAGCTGCTGCGCGGTGCCGACATGGAGTGGTGGCAGTCGATCCACGACGAGCTCACCGCCGCCGGGGTCCCCGACGACCTGGCGACGCGGGTCGCCGGCTTCTCGTCGGTCTTCCCGGCGCTGGACATCGTGGCCACCGCGGACCGTACGGGCAAGGCGCCGCTGGACGTGGCCGAGGTCTACTACGACCTGGGCGACCGGCTGCACATCTCCCAGCTGATGGACCGGATCATCGAGCTGCCGCGGGCCGACCGCTGGCAGTCCATGGCCCGCGCCTCCATCCGTGAGGACCTCTACTCCGCCCACGCGGCGCTCACCGCCGAGGTCCTGACCGTCGGCAACGGCACCTCCACCCCGGAGGAGCGGTTCCTGACGTGGGAGGAGAAGAACGCCGCGATCCTCACCCGTGCGCGGACGACGCTGGACGAGATCCGTGGTTCGGACTCGTTCGACCTGGCCAACCTGTCGGTGGCCATGAGGACGATGCGCACGCTGTTGCGTTCGCACGCCTGAGGCGTCGGCTCCATATTCAAGTAAAAGGGGCGGCTCCGGGGAAAACCCCCGGAGCCGCCCCTTTTGCATGCTAAGAGAGATGGATGAGAGTCGTTTCGCGGCTTGTGTCCACCCCGGCGCGCCGGGAGACGGCCGGCGCGGTGGCCGTCCATCTGGCGGTGTCGGTCATCGGCTTCACCGTTCTCCTGCTGATCAATCGTCACCTCGGACACGACGTGGAGTGGCTGCTGTACCGCTGGGACAGCGGCAACTACCTGCGGGTCGCCGAGCGGGGCTATCCGAGTTTCATCCCCTACCGCCCCGACGGGACGCCCGACTACACCCGGCTGGCCTTCTTCCCGCTCGTCCCCGCGCTGATCCGGGGCGTCCACGTGCTGACGGGGCTGTCCTTCGCCCATGCGGGGGTGCTGATCTCCTGGTGCGCGGCGGCGGTGGCCGCGGCGGGCGTCTACCGGCTCGTACGGTCGGCCGGGGGCGGGACCGGGGCGGGGTACGCGTGCGTGGCGCTGTGGTCCTGTTCGCCGTACGCCTTCGCGCTGTGGGTGCCGTACTCGGAGGCGGTCTTCAGCGCGCTGCTGGTGTGGGCGTTGGTGGCGCTGGTGGCGGGCCGGTGGGTGACGGCCGGTGTGCTGTGCCTGCTGGCCGGTGCCGTGCGGCCGACGGCGGTGGTGCTGATCGCGACGCTGGTGCTGACGGCCGGCTGGGCGGCGGTGCGCGGGCGGGACGGCTGGCGGCCCTGGCTGGCGCTCGTCCTGGCGCCGCTGGGGCTCCTGGGCGGCTGGCTGTACCTGGGCAGCCGGGTGGGCCGCTGGGACGGCTGGTTCGAGGCGGAACGGGCCTGGGGGCAGTCCTTCGACTTCGGTAGCGGCACGGTGCGCTACATGGGTGAACTCCTGGCCTACCGCGACGCCCCGGCGGCCGAGGACATCCGGCACGCCGCCGTGCTCGCCGTGGTGCTCCTGACGGCCGTGGCGGTGCTGGCCCTGGCGCTGGACCGGGAGGTGCCGCGGGTGCTGGTGGTGCTGGTCGCCGGGGCGTGGGTGCTGATGATGGGCACGCCCAGCTCCCACTACTCCAAACCGCGCTTCATCCTGCCGTTCCTGCCGGTTCTGCTGCTGTTGGTGGCTAGGCCGCTCGCGCGTGCTCCGCTTGGGGTGCGGATCTGTCTCTACGGTGGAGGTGCGGTGGTCTCGGGTTGGTACGCGGCCGGGTTGCTCGTGCTGTTCGACGGGTCGCCGTGACGGGAGCCGTGCCGGGCGCCGCGGCCGGGCAGGGTCCTGAAGACCCAGGCCCGGTAGGACCAGAAGCGGAACAGTGTGGCCGTGCCGATGCCCAGGAACTTGAAGAGGTTGCCGAGCAGTGGGCCGTCCCAGCCGAAGCCGTAGGTGGCCACGTACAGGACGCCGTTCTCGATGACCAGCCCGATGACGCTGAAGACCGCGAAGAGGGCGATCTCCCTGCTGCGGTGGCTCTTGTCGCGGTCGCGGTAGGTGAAGTAGCGCAGCCCCAGATAGTTGAAGGCGATGGCGACGACCGTCGCGATCACACTGCACCGCACCACCGGCAGCCCGGTGGCCCCTCGGCATACGTTGAAGACGCCGAGGTTGACGAAGATCCCCAGCCCGCCCACCGTGCCGAATTTGGCGAACTCGTGTCCGAGTGCCACCAGGCGGGTCCGGCCGGGCGGGCGCTTCCCCCTCGAGTGCGTCGGTCGCAAGGGCATCTCCAGATACGGTCGCCACGCGCAGCGGACATTTCACGTAGACAGCAGATTGTAGTGTAAATTGCCGCAAAAACTGACGCAGTGCGACAGGGCGACCACAGTGGGCGAGGATCTGGCATGACAGAGGCGGTACTGCTCGTCGGAGGCAAGGGCACGCGGCTCCAGCCGCTCACCATCCATACGCCCAAACCGATGGTTCCGGCCGCCGGAGTGCCCTTCCTCGCGCACCAGCTGGCCCGCGCCAGAGCCGCCGGCGTCCAGCATGTCGTCCTGGCCACCTCCTACCTCGCCGAGGTCTTCGAGCCCTACTTCGGCGACGGCTCCGCCCACGGGATCCGGCTCACCTACGTCCACGAGGACGAGCCCCTCGGCACGGGCGGGGCGATCCGTCACGCCGCCGCGGCCCTGACCGCCCGGCCGGGTGAGCCGGTGCTCGTCTTCAACGGCGACATCCTCACCGGCCTCGACATCCGGGACCTGCTCCTGCGCCACGAACGGGCGCAGGCCGACGTCACCCTGCACCTGACGCGCGTCGCCGACCCGCGCGCCTTCGGCCTCGTCCCCACCGACGCCGACGGCCGCGTCCTGGCCTTCACCGAGAAGCCGCGCCGGCCCGAGGAGATCGTCACCGACCAGATCAACGCCGGCTGCTACGTCTTCCGCCGCGAGATCATCGACACCATCCCCACCGGCCGGCCCGTCTCCGTCGAGCGGGAGACCTTCCCCGCCCTGCTGGCCGGCCGCGCGCTGCTGCACGGCGTGGTCGACTCCTCGTACTGGCTGGACCTGGGCCGCCCCGCCTCCTTCGTCCAGGCCTCCGCCGACCTCGTCCGCGGCATCGTCCGCTCGCCGGCCGTCCCCGGGGAGCCCGGCGAGTACCTCGTGCTGCCCGGCGCCCACGTCGAGAGCGGGGCCAGGCTGACCGGCGGCACGGTCGTCGGCGCCGGAGCGCACGTCGCGGCGGACGCCGAGATCGAGGGGTCGGTCGTGCTGGACGGCGCCCGCGTCGAGGCGGGGGCGCGGGTACGGGCCTCCATGGTCGGCACCGGCGCCCGGGTGGGTCCCCGGACCGTGCTCGACGGCGCGGTGATCGGCGACCACTCCGAGATCGGCGCGGACAACGAACTGCGCGAGGGCGCGCGCATCTGGTGCGGCACCGCCATCCCCGACGCCGCCATCCGCTTCTCCGCCGTGTGACCCGCCACCCCCATTTTTTCAACAGCCGTTTTGAACAGCCGTTTGAACTCTCCCCCCACACGTTCCCTCACAAGGACCAGCCCATGAGTTCTCCGCGCACCCCCGCCGCCCCGCCACCCCTGCCCGCCGAGTGGGCCCGCACGCCGCTGACGGTCGTGATGCCCACGTACAACGAGGCACAGAACCTGCCCACCATGACCGAGGCCCTCATGGCCCTTCCCTTGGAAGGACTGCGGCTGCTGGTCGTCGACGACAACAGCCCGGACGGCACCGGCACCGTCGCCGAGCAGCTCGCCGACAAGTACAACGAGGCCGAACGGCGCGACGAGACCGGCCGCGTCCGCATGGGCGTCCTGCACCGCACCGCCAAGGACGGACTCGGCCGCGCCTACGCCGCCGGCATGGAACGGGCCGTCGCCGAAGGCGCCGCCTACGTGCTGCAGATGGACGCCGACGGCAGCCACCCCGCCGACAAGATCGCCGAGATGCTCGGCGTCGCCCTGGCCACCGGCGCGGACGTCGTCGTCGGCAGCCGCTACGTCCCCGGCGGCACGCTCTCCGACGCCTGGAAGACCCACCGCAAGCTGCTCTCCCGCTGGGCCAACGCCTACGCCAGCGGCATCCTCGGCACCCGCGTGCGCGACATCACCAGCGGCTTCAACCTGTGGAGCGCGAACGCGCTGCGCGCCATCGAGCTCGCCGGCGTCGACAGCGCCGGCTACAGCTTCCAGGTCGAGACCAAATACCGCGCCCTGCGGGCCGGTTTCACCGTCATGGAAGTGCCGATCCACTTCGAGGACCGCACCGCCGGCGAGTCCAAGATGAACCTGGCCGTCCAGCTCGAATCCGTGGCCATGCCCTGGCGGCTGCGCTCCAAGACCCTCCGCGCGGCGGCCGGCACCGGCAAGCACACCCGCTGACCGGTGAAGGCGGCCATGGCCTTCAGGGCGCACCTCCCGCGGCGGACCGCCGCCGTCGCGGTCCTGCTGCTGGCCGTCCTGCTGCTGCTCATGGTGGTCCGGCTGCCCTGGTCCGGCGACCTGGGGATGCACGGCGCGGTGCTGGAGCGGCTGCGCAGCGACCTGTTCCACCCGGGCAACCCCCTGGTGGACGCCGACACCGCCAGCGCCTACTACTCGCCGTGGACGGTCGCGCTGGGCCTGGTCGCGACGGTGAGCGGCTGGGGCACCTTCGGGGTGCTGCGACTGGCGGGCCTCGCCGGGCTCGTCCTGCTCGGCACGGGCATCGCCGCCTTCGTCCGCACGTTCACCCGCCGGCGGGCGGCCGTCCCGCTCGCGCTGCTGTGCGTCCTGCTGCTGTACGGAGTGCGCGTCTTCGCCTGGAGCGGGTTGCCCGGGCTGAGCTCGCTGTGCCTGACCCTGGCCTATCCGAGCACCTTCGCCCTGGGCCTCGCCTTCCACCTGTGGGCGCTGCTGCGCCAGGGGCTGCGGGAGCGGTGGGGGGTGCCGGGGTTCCTGGCGCTGGGGGCGCTGCTGGCGGTGGTGCTGCTGAGCCATCAGTTCACGGGTGCCGTCGCGGTGCTGGGCGTGGCGGCGCTGCTGCTCGGGGCGCGGCCCCGGCCGGACCGCGAGCTGTGGCTACGGGTGGGGGCGGGGGGCCTGCCGGCGGCGGCGCTGCTGCCGTGCTGGCCGTACTACCCCGTCCTCGCCCTGCTGGGCGGGGGCGGGCTGGACGCCGTCCACCAGCCCCTCTACAGCGATCTGCTGCCGAGGTTCTGCCTGGTGGCGGCGGTGGGCGTGCCGGCGCTGGCCGTGCGCTGGCGGCGCGACCACCGCGATCCGCTCGCCCTGTTCTTCGCGCTCGGGGCCGTGGTCTTCGCCGTCGGCTGGCTGAGCGGGCACTACGCCTGGGGGCGCGTCCTGCCGGCGCTGCTGCTGCCCGCCCAGCTCGCCGTCGCCCTCGAGGTCGCCGGGGCCGGGAGCGGCGGGCCGCGCCGCCTGCTGCCGGCGGTGACGGCGGCGGCCCTGCTGGCGGGGGCGTGGACGCAGGCCGGGGTGCTGGGCTACGTCCTGCGCAAGGACGCCGTTCCGCCCGTGCTGCGCGAGGCGCCCACCATCGGGCTGTGGCCGGGCTTCGGCTGGGCGGCGGCGCGCGTGCCCAAGGGGGCCACCGTGATGACGAACGACTACTACGCCCTGCGCTCACTGCCCGCCTACGGCCCCTACACGGTCGCCCCCGCCTACCCCGATCTGTTCCTTCCCGACGAGAGGCGGCGCCGGGACGCGACGCGTCGCTACTTCGCCCCTGTCACTTCCCGGGCCGAACGGCTCGGCATCCTCAAGGAGTACGGCGTGCGATGGGTGCTGCAGAAGAGAGGCGGCGCGGGGCTGGCGCCGGACGACCCCGCGCTCAGGAGGGCGGCCCGGGGGCCGGGCCGGCTCGACCTGCTGGAGGTCGTGCGACCGTGACCGCAGCTGTAGACCCGGTGCCCCGTGCCGGCTTCCCCGACGTCGCCGGATGGCTGCGCGGCCGCGCCCCGCGGCCGGTGCTGACCGCGGCGGTGCTGCTGTTCGTGCTCAGTTCGATCCGGGCGTACGCCAAGGACCGCACGGGAATCGACAACGCGGTCGTGGTGCGGGCGGCCCGCGCGCTGCTGGAGGGCGGTTCGCCGTACGCGGACAAGCGGTTCCTGTACCTGCCGGGGGCGGTGTTCGCGGCCGTGCCGCAGACGGTGTTCTCCGGACGGGTGCTGTTCTACGCCGTTCCCGTGGTCACCGGTGTGCTGGTGGCGGCGGGCGCGGTGCTGGCGCTGCGGATCTTCGACGTCCGGGCGGACAGCCGGTTGGCGGCGGCGGTGGCGGTCGGGATCGCGCTCTTCCTGCCGTTCCACAGCCTGGTCATCCTGGGCAACTGGACGGCGGCCTCCGCGGTCGCCTTCCCGGCGGCGCTGCTGCTGGCGCGGCGCGGGCGGTGGTCCGCGGCGGGGGCGGTGGTGGGGGCGGCGATCGCCCTGAAGCCGATGCTGGTCCCGCTGCTGCTGCTGTTCGTCCTCGCCCGGCGGTGGCGGGCGCTGGGGTGGGCGGTGGCCCTGCCGGCCGGCATCTCTCTGGCGGCGGCGTCGGCCATGCCCCGGCCGGGGCTGTTCTTCACCCGGACGCTGCCGTTCCTGCTGCATGGCCAGGACGCCTACGCCCGCCCGTACGACGCCTCGTGGCCGTCCGTCCTGCCCCGGCTGGGCGTGCCGCACCTGCTGGCGTTCGCGATGGCGGCGCTGGTGGGGGTGGCGGTGCTGGCGTTCGCGCGGATGCGGTGGCGCGGCGGGGGCGAGGAGGGGCTGCGGCTGGTGGAATGCGCGTCGCTGCTGATGCTGGCGGCGTTCGTGGTCTCGCGCCCGTCGTTCCTGAACTATGCGCTGGTCGTGGTCCCTTCGCTGGCCGCCTCGGTGGTGGAGCGGGGCGCGGCGGTGCGGTCGGTGTGGTTCTGGATGCCGCTGGTGCCCCAGCTGGCGGGGGTGCCGTGGCCGGGGCTGGACACCGCGCAACGGCACGCGTTCCGGGACGTCGTGATGTTCGGGGGGCTGGCCGCGGTGCTGGCGCTGACGGCCTGGCGGGGGCGGTGGGGGCCGTGGGGGAGGGACGGGGTTGTCACTGTCAGTGATGATGGTTACTCTCTGTGTAGTGATCGCGCGTCCCACGTGGACCCGAAATGAGGTGAGGCATGTCCGCCGCTACCGCTGCTGACGCCGCCGTCGCCGACGCCCGCACGGACGTCGACGTCAGCGTCGTCGTGATCGTCTACAACGACGCCGAGCGCCTGCCGCGTGCCGTCCGCTCGGTCCTCGGCCAGTCGCTGCGCCGCCTTGAAGTGATCATCGTCGACGACTGCTCGACCGACGCGACCCCCGGTGCCGCCCGGGAGCTGGCCGCCGCCGACCCCCGCGTGCGCTGCCTTCGGCTGCCGGCCAACAGCGGCGGCTGCGGCGCGCCGCGCAACGCCGGCATCGACGCCGCCCGCGCCCCGTACGTGATGTTCCTCGACAGCGACGACGAACTGCCCTACCACTCCTGCAAGTCACTGCTGCTGGCCGCCGAGGAGAGCGGCGCCGACTTCGTCACCGGCGAGGTCACCCGGCTCTTCGAGGAGAGCGGCACGACCGGCCTGTGGTACCCGGAGCTCTTCCGGGACGCCCGCCTCGTCCACGGCATCCGCACCGCACCCGAGTACTTCCTGGACCACCTCTCCACCAACAAGCTCTACCGCGCCGACTTCATCGCCCGCCACCGCCTGCGCTTCCCCGAGGACGTGCACTACGAGGACCAGCTCTTCAGCGCCCGGGCCCTCACCCTCGCGCGCACCTTCGCCGTCGTCCCATGGCCCGTCTACACCTGGCGGCTCGCCGGCGACCCGGCCGCCGGCCCCTCCATCTCCTCCAGCCGCCACAAGATCCAGAACGTGGCGGACCGCGTCACCGTGGCCCGGCTCGTCGACGCCTTCCTCCAGGAGAGCGGCAACGCCGACCTCCGGCCGGCGAAGGACGCCAAGTTCCTCGGCCACGACCTCCGCCTCCACCTCGGCGACCTGCCCTTCCGCGACCCCGCCTGGACCGAGGCGTTCGCCGCCGCGGTCACCCCCTACCTCGACGGCATCGCTACGGAGGCCTTCACCGCGGTGCCGCGCGAACAACAGATCTGCCAGTACCTGCTGCGCGCGGGCCGCCTCGACGAGGCCGCCGAGTGCGCCCGCACCCTGGACCGGCCCCTGCTCGCCCCCCGCCACGCCGTGCGGGACGCCACCGGACGGACCTACTGGGGGAGCACCCTCCCCGAGGACGAACGGGCCGCCGCCGCACTGGACATCAGCGCATGGCGGCTGGACGACCAGCCCTTCGCCACCGTCCCCCTGCGGCACGAGGTGACGCGGCTCGACCCGGCGGGGCCGATCCTGCGCGTCTCGCTGCGCACATACGACCCCGCGCGCCTGCTCGGCGGCACCGTGCCCGTCTCCGCGGAACTGCGCGTCGCCACCACCGCCCAGCCGCTGACCGTGCCGTTCCGCTACGCCCCCGCCCAGGACGGCCCGGCCGGACGGGTGCACACGGCCGAGGTCGAACTGGACCTGCGCCGGGTGCCCATCGGCCCCAAGGGGTTCCGGGGACGGCGCCACCCGCTGATCCTGCTGAACCGGCTGGGGCTCACCCGCGGAGACCCGCTGCTGGCCCCCGCCGCACTGCCCGCCCTGCGGGCGCGGACCGGCCTGCACACCGTGCGCGTCGCCTGCGAGGGACACGGTGTGGGGCGGCTCGAACTCACCTGGGAGCGTGCGGGCGTCCTCGGGCGCGCCGAGACCGTCGCCCCCGGCCTGAAGCCCGTACGCCGCCGCCTGAACCGATTGACCCGCCGCGTCACCGGGCCCCGGGCCAAGGCCCTGACCTACCACGAGCTGCAGAAGCTCCCCATCGACGACACTCTGGTCGTCTTCGAGGCCCTGGAGGGCCGCGGCTACGCCGACAGCCCCCGCTACATCCACGAGGAACTGCAACGCCGCCGGCTCCCCCTGCGCGCCGTCTGGTCGTACTCCGGCAGCCGCTCCTCCTACCCCGAGGGCGTCGAACTCGTCCGACGCGGCAGCTGGGAGTACGTCCGCACCGTCGCCCGGGCCCGCTACTGGATCGACTCGCACGGCTTCCCGGTGCTCTTCACCAAGCGACCGGGCACGCGCTATCTGCAGACCTGGCACGGCCAGGCGCTCAAGCACATGGGCTTCGACACCCCCGAACTGCGGCTCGCCGGCCCCGAACGGCAGCGTCTGCACCACGAGATGGTCGCCCGCTGGGACGCCCTCATCGCCCCCAGCGAGGAGTTTGAGCGAACCTTCGTGCGCGCCAACGCCTACGCCGGCGAGCTGCTGCGCACCGGCCTGCCCCGCAACGACGTCCTCGTCCGGTGGAACGACCCCGAACAGCGCGACCGCGCGACCGCGGTCCGCGAACGGCTGCAGATCCCCGACGGACGCAAGGTCCTGCTCTACGCCCCCACCTTCCGCGACGGCGCGCGCGGCAGCGGCGAGTCCTTCCGGGTGGACCTGGCGGAGCTGGTGCGGGCCACGGGCAAGGAATGGACGATCGTGGTCCGGCCGCACTACTACGAGCGGTTCACCGTCCCGCGCGAGCTGGGCCACGCGCTGCGCGACGGCCGGGAGTTCACCGACCTCAACGACCTGATGCTCGCCTCGGACGCGCTGCTCACGGACTACTCGTCGGTGATGTTCGACTACGCCAACCTCGGCCGCCCCATCCTGCTCTACACCGACGACTACGACGACTACCGCTCCGTCTCGCGCGGAACGTACTACGACCTGGCCGACATCGCGCCCGGACCACTGCTCGCCACGACGGGCGAACTGGCCGCCGCGCTCAGGGACCCGGCGGAGCTGAGCGAGCGGTGGGCCGAGCCCTACGCGCGCTTCCAGACGAGGTTCAACCCCTATGAGAGCGGACGGTCGAGCAAAGCCGTGGTCGACCTGTTCTTCGAGGGGAGCGACCGGTGAAGCGACGGCATCTGTTCCTGGTCGGCATCGACGTCGACTCCATGGGCGGCTCCCAGCGCGTGCTGCACACCCTCGCCCAGGGCTTCGCCGAGCGCGGCCACCACACCGAGCTGATCGGCATCCGGCCCAGCCCGGAGCCCCACACCTACCGCACCGACCCGGCGTACCGGCGCACCACGCTCTACGACACCCCCGCCCCGCCCGCCTGGCAGGCCGCCTCCCTGGCCGAGCGGCTGAGTCCGGCCCGGCTGCGCCGGGCGCGCGGCGAGCGGGCGGCCCGCGGCCGCGCCCGCGGCCGGCTGGTCCGGAGGTTCGCGGCGGTGCCCGAGGGCGCCGAGGGCCTGGTGATCGTCGGCTCGCCCTGGGCGGCGGTGTGGCTGGACTCCGTCGAGTGGCCGCCGCACCTCAGGGCGATCGGCCAGTACCACGAGTCGTTCCTGCAGGCCCTCCACTCCGTCAACCTCCGGCTGATCCTGCGGTACTACCCGGCGCTGGAGAAGGCGGTGTTCCTCAGCGAGCAGGACGCGGCGGAGTTCCGCCGCAGACGGCTGCCGAACGTCGCCGTCATGCCCAACCCCCTGCCCTTCACCCCCCTCGAGGCCGCGCCCCTGCGGACCCGGCGGGTCGGCGCGGTCGGGCGGCTCGACCCGGTCAAACGCCTGGACCGGCTCGTCGACGCCTTCGCCGCCGCCTGCCCCGACCACCCCGGCTGGGAGCTGCACTTCCTGGGCGAGGGCCCCCTCGAGCAGGAGCTGCGGGACCGGGCGGCACGCCTGGGCATCGGCGACCGGGTCCGCTTCCGCGGCGGCGTCCGCGACATGGCCGCCGCCTACCGGGACCTGTCGCTGGTGGCCCTCACCAGCGAGCGCGAGGGGCGCCCGATGGCCCTCGCGGAGGCCTCGGCCTGCGGAGTGCCCTGTGTGAGCTTCGACCTGTCGGGCGGAGTGCGCGAACTGGTCGAGCACGGCCGCACGGGCACCCTCGTGCCGCACGGCGACACGGCGGCGTTCGGGGCCGCGCTGGCGGAGCTGATGGCCGACGACGAGCTGCGCGGCCGCTACGGACGGGCGGCGCGGGAGCACGTCGCACCGCTGGCCCTGCCGGCGGTGCTGGACCGGTGGGAGGCGCTGTTCGAGGAGGTGGACCGCTGATGGCGCGGGCGACAGGCCGGCCGGTTCGGGCCATCACACGGCTCGTCCGGTGCGTGTGGAGCGCGGTCCGGGGCGGAGCCCCGGCCGGGGGAAGGGGCGGGTCAGGGGAGAAGCCCGCGCCCCAGCCGGCGCAGCCTCCGCAGTGCGATGCCCAGCGCGCACCGCACCCCGGGCGCCAGCCGCAGCGCGAGCGACCCGCTCCCGGTCGCGCAGGGCCGCACCAGCAGCACGCCGTAGCGCGCACTGGGCAGGACGGCCGGCCGCAGGCCGGTGGCGCCGTCGGCGGGCACCGCCCGTACGGCCGTGTGCAGCGTGCCCCCGTGCGCGCACCGGATCCGCACGCGCACGTCCCACGCCTGCGGAGCGCGGCGGCGGCCGCCGAGCGCGGCCAGCGTGCCGAGGCCGAAGCCGACGCCCGCGGTCCAGGCGGCGCCGTCCGCGGCCAGCGGCACGGCGCGCTCCACGGCCGTGCCCTCGTCCCGCAGCCGCAGTTCGACGTCGACGGTGTGCGGCCGGGCCGCCGCCAGGCGGCCGTAGAGGTCGTGGACGCGCAGGTACAGCTCGGCGCGGGGGCCGCGCCCCGTGCGCAGCGTCGCGTCGACGGTGACCGGCAGCCGGCGGGCCGGCTTCGCGCCGGGCCCGGTGAGACCGTCGAGCGGCACCTGGGGCAGGTCGCGTGCCCAGACGGGCCCGCCCGCCGCCTCGGCGTACGGCGGCAGGAGCCGGGCGGGCCGGGCGGCGAGCTGGGCCAGGCGGTCCAGGTCGCGCGGGACGGCGGAGGCCAGGACGACCCGGGCGATCCAGCGGGCCGGGGCGCGGGCGGCGCACAGGTCGGCCTCGTCGTAGGCGGCCAGAGCGGCCCGGGCCACGCGCCACCAGGCGCGCCGGTGGGCGGGGCCGTGGCCGGGCAGTTCACGGACGTACATGCGCAGGTCGTGGTCGAGGAACTTCACGCGCGCCGCGTGGGCGAGCGGCTTGCTGCCCGCGTCGAGGAAGACCTCCACGCCGCGCTGGTGGGCGAGGACGCGGGCCTGCCAGTTGGCGACCCGGCCGCGGTCGAGGGAGATCGACGGCCTGGCGGCGTCCCGTCGCACGTGCCAGATGTAGACGGGGTCCGGGACGGTCGCCACGCGCGGCCCGGCCGCGAGGACCTGGGCGGTGAAGACGAAGTCCTCATAGGGGAAGGCGCCTTCGGGGAAGGCGATGCCGTGCCCCGTCAGGAAGGCGCGCGCGTAGAGCTTGTTGACGCACAGGGTGTCGTGCAGCAGCGCGGGGTGCGCCTCGGGGGAGGCGTGGACGGCGGGGTGCCGGTAGAGGGCGTGCTGCCAGGGGGTGTCGCGGCGCCGGGGGAGTTCACGGCGTACGCACAGGCCCGCCGCGACGGGGACGTCATGCCGCAGCGCGGCCCGCAGGAGCGCGGTCGCCGCGCCTTGGGGGAGCACGTCGTCGCTGTCCAGGAACATCACATACGGGGCGGTGGCGGCCCGTACGCCGTCGTTGCGGGGGGTGCCGCAGCCGCCGCTGTTGACGGTGCGGTGGATGACGCGCAGGCGCGGTTCCCGCTCGGCCAGCCGGTCGAGGACCGTGCCGGTGCGGTCCGTGGAGGCGTCGTTCACGGCGATGACCTCGGCGACGACGGGGCCCTGTTCGAGGGCGGAGCGGACGGCATGCCCGATGTGCGCGGCGTCGTCATAGCCGATGACGACCACGCTGACCTGCGCGGCGGCAGAGGTTCCGCTCCCGTTCACTGTCACAGAACTCAGCTGTACCCAATAAGTACGACAAACCAGATCATTCTTCACCCGTGCGGGGGCGGCGGGGTGGGGATCGGGGAGGGGAAGGGGCGGGGATGGGCCGGGCATCACAGGCACTACAGGCACTACAGGCACTACAGGCACTACAGGCGTCACAGGCGCCACCGGCACTACAGACATCACAGGCGTCACAGGCGTCACTGCGAACGTCCGCCGGGCGTGCGGCGGCCGTGCTGGTATCCGCCGTGCCCGCCTGCGTCATGCTGGTGCTGGGCCTATGGGGGCTGGACCGGGGCACGATGTGGCGGGACGAGGGGGCCACCTTCCAGGTGGCGCGCCGCTCCCTGCCGGAGATCGGGCATCTGCTCGGCAGCATCGACGCCGTGCACGGCCTGTACTACGTCCTGATGCACCCCGTCCTGGCCCTGCGGGCCGACGAGACGGTGCTGCGGCTGCCGTCCGTCGCGGCGGCGGCCGCCACCGCGGCCCTGGTCGCCGCGATCGGCAGCCGGCTGGCCCGGCCGCGCGTCGGCCTGTGGGCCGGGCTGCTGTACGCGGTGACCCCCTTCGTCAGCCACTACGCCCAGGAGGGCCGCTCGTACGCCCTGGTCGCGGCGGGCGCCGCGCTGGCCACCTGGCTGCTGATACGGGCAGCCGAGGACGGCGCGCCCCGCGGCCGCTGGGCGGCCTACGGGGCGGTGGTCGCGGTGACGGCGCTGCTGCACGAGTTCGCGGTCCTGCTGCTCGCCGCGCACGCCGTGACGCTGGCCGTCTCCCGGGTGCCGTGGCGCACCCTGCGCCGCTGGGGGTGCGCGGCGGCCGCGGTGGGCGCGGTGCTCGCACCGCTGGTGGTGGTCTCCCGGCGCCAGAGCGAGCAGGTCTCGTGGATCCGCACGCCCGGGTACGAGCAGCTCAAGGCGCTCCTCTACGCCTTCGCGGGCCCCGGCGAGGCCGTGCTGACCGTCACCGTGGCCCTGGCGGCCGTCGCCCTGCTCGCGCCGCTGCCCCGCACCGGGCCGCTGCGGCTGAACGCGGTCGCCCTGCCGCTGGCCCTCGTCCCGCCGCTCCTGCTCTACCTCGCCTCCCAGCGGCAGCCGCTCTTCCTCGACCGCTATCTGCTGTTCAGCCTGGCGGGCGTGCCGCTGCTCGCCGCGGCCGGAGCCGAGCGGCTCCTGGGGCCGTTGCCGTGGCGGCGGGTGGTGACGGCCGCCGGAGCCGGCGCGGTCGCGACGGCCTTCGTCGCGCAGCTGCCCTTCCACGAACGGGAACGGCTGCCGGCCTCCCGGGGGGACGAACTCGCCCGGGTCGCCGCGGTCGTCGGGCGGGCGGCGCGGCCGGGCGACGCGGTGCTGTTCCTGCCGCTGCACGAGCGCCGTACAGCCCTGGCGTATCCGCGGGAGTTCGGCGGGCTGCGCGATCTCACGCTCCGGCGGTCGCCGGCCGCGTCGGGCACGCTCTTCGGGGAGGAGGTGGGGGCGGGGGAGCTGGAGAGCCGTCTGCGGGGGCTGCCCGCGCGGCAGCGGGTGTGGGTGGTGGCGGACGCGACCACGGTCGGGACGGGGTGGTTCCGGGCGCAGCGGGGCGAGGTGGCGAAGGTGCGGGTGCTGGAGGCGCTGTACCGGGAGGAGTCGGCCGTGTACGTGCGGGGTGGGGCGGTGTCGTCGTACATACGGCGCTGAAGGCGCCGGACGGGGCTGTGTGGTGTCCTCAAGCGCCGGACGGGCTCGAGGACAAGCCTGTCCGGCGATTGAGGACCGGGGTCCGGGGCGGAGCCCCGGGTCACTTCACCGCGCCTGCCATCACTCCGCTCACGAACTGGCGCTGGAACGCGAAGAAGACCGCCAGTGGCACGATCATCGAGAGGAAGGCGCCCGAGGCGAGGATGTCCACGTTGTCGCCGAACTGGCGGACCTGCTGCTGCAGGGCGACCGTGATCGGTGGATTGCCGCTGTCCGCGAAGATCAGGGCGATCAGCATGTCGTTCCACACCCACAGGAACTGGAAGATGCCGAGCGAGGCGATGGCCGGCCCGCCCAGCGGCAGCACGACGCGGGTGAACAGCCGTAGCTCGCCCGCCCCGTCCAGGCGCGCCGCCTCCAGGAGCTCGCGCGGGATCTCCGCGAAGAAGTTGCGCAGCAGGAACACCGCGAAGGGCAGCCCGAAGGCGGTGTGGAAGAGGACGACGCCCACCGTGGACTCGAAGATGCCCAGCGTGTTGAAGAGCTTGGCCACGGGGATCAGGGCCACCTGCACCGGGACCACCAGCAGGGCCACGACGACCATGAACCACCAGTCCCGGCCGGGGAAGTCCAGCCAGGCGAAGGCGTACCCGGCGAGGGCGCCGATGAGGATCACCAGGACCGTCGCCGGGACGGTGATCAGCGCGGTGGTCAGGAGGGAGTGCATGACGGTGTCGTTGCCGAAGAGGTCGCGGTAGCTCTGCGTCGTCAGCTGGGCGGGGTGGCTGAAGACCTGCCACCATCCCGAGGCCGCGATGTCGGACTTGTCGCGCAGCGACGACAGCAGCAGCCCCACCGTGGGCATCAGCCAGAACAGCGCGACCAGGATGAGGAAGACGCGCGTCGCGCCCCCGCCGAGGCGGGCGGCGACGCGGGCCGGCAGCGACCGTTCGGCCCGTACGACCGTGTTCGTGGTGGCGGCCATCACCGGCCCTCCCTCTCCTTGCGGATCCGGCGGATGTTCACGATCACCACGGGGGTGACGAGCAGCAGCAGGAAGACGGCGATGGCGCTGCCCACGCCCTGGTTGACGTCGGTGCCGAAGGACGACTGGTAGAGCTGGAGGGCGAGGACGTTGGCGTTGTCGAGGCTGGAGCCGGGGGCGATGATGTAGACGAGGTCGAAGATCTTCAGCACGTTGATCATGAGGGTGACGACGACGACCGCGAGGACCGGCGCCAGCAGCGGCACCGTCACCCGCCGGAAGACCTGCCATTCGTTGGCGCCGTCGACCCGTGCCGCCTCCAGCAGTTCCCGCGGCACGCTCGCCAGGCCCGCCGCGATGAGGACCATCGCGAAGCCCGCCCACATCCAGATGTACGCGCCGATGATGGCCGGCGTCACGAGGGAGGGGCCCAGCCAGTCGACGCCGTTGTAGGCCGCGGCGAAGTTGGCGGCGGGCAGGCGCAGCCGGGCGCCGTCCGCGGAGCGGGGCAGGGAGAAGGTCCCGTCGGAGGCCGTCGTGGCCGAGGCGACCGTCCTGCCGTCCTTCACCGCCTCCACCGTGACGCCCGCCAGCGCCCGCTCCCCCGCGTCGATCTTTCCGGCGGTTCCCCCGCCGCCGCGGGTGAAGTCCATCCACACCGTGCCGGTGACCTTCCCGGCCACGTCCCGCGCGGGGATCGCCTCCTTCGCGCCGCCCACGTCCTCCGGTTTCACGGCGACCAGGGGCAGGGCGACGGCCGTGCCGGCCCGCGCCGCCGTCTTCGTGGTGTACGCGCCGCCGCCGCTCGCCGCCAGGTCCCCGGTCGGGCGGGGGCGGGCGCCCGGGTAGGGCGCGGGCGCGGCGAAGGTGTCGTGGACGCCCACCCACACCGCGTTGGCGACGCCGCGGTCCGGGTTCTGTTCGTACACCAGCCGGAAGATGATGCCCGCGGCGAGCATCGAGATGGCCATCGGCATGAAGACGACCAGTTTGAACGCGGTGCCCCAGCGGACGCGTTCGGTCAGCACGGCGAAGATCAGGCCGAGGGCGGTGGCGACGGTGGGGGCGACGGCGACCCAGACGATGTTGTTCTTCAGGGCCGTACGGATGCGCTCGTCGGTGAAGACCTCGTGGTAGTTGTCGACGCCGACGAAGCCGTTGCCCGACGCGTCGAAGAGGCTGCGGTAGACGGAGTAGCCGATGGGGTAGACGACGAGGGCGCCGAGCAGCGCCAGCGCGGGCAGCAGGAAGCAGGCGGCCACCCAGGGGCGGGTGCCCAGCACGCTCTTGCGTGGTTTCCCGGCCGGTGCGGCGGGCGGTGGGGGAGCGGTCGTCGCGGTGGTCACGGTGCCGGCCCCGTCCCGTCAGCTCTTGAACGCCTTGGCCGCGTCGGACTCCAGCCGCTGCTGGGTGCCCTCCACGTCCTGGGGGTTGCGCAGGAAGTCCTGCAGGTGTTTCCACTCGCCCTGGCCGGGTTTGCCGCCGAAGGACGCGGGGGCCTGGTCGGACATGTCGAAGCGGAAGTCGTCCCCGGCCGCGACGAGGGCCTTGGCGATGGAGCGCAGCACGTCGTCGGGGTAGGCGGCGAGGTCGAGGTTCTTGTTGGCCGAGACGAAGCCGCCCTCCCTCGCCCAGATCCGGGCGGCGTCGGAGGAGGCCAGGAACGTCAGCAGGGCCTGCGCGGCCTGGCCGTCCTTGAGCGCCACGCCCACGTCGCCGCCCGTCACCACCGGCGAGCGGCCGCCCACCGCCGGGAAGGGGAAGACCTTGGCGTCCGTGCCGATCTTCGCCTTGGCGCCGGTGATGTTGGCCGCGGCGAAGTCGCCCTCGAAGACCATGGCGGCCTTCGCCTTCTCGCCGTCGGCGAAGGTCTGGGTGACGGAGGCGGGGAACGCGGTCTGCAGCGCGCCGTCGTTGCCGCCCGTCAGCAGCTCCTTCTTGCCGAAGAGCTGACCGAGGGTGGTCAGCGCGTCCTTGACGGAGGGATCCGTCCACTTGATCTTGTGCTGGGCGAGCTGGTCGTACTTCTCCCGGCCCGCCTGGGAGAGGTAGACGTTCTCGAACCAGTCGGTGAGGGTCCAGCCGTCCGCCCCGCCGACCGAGACGGGGGAGACGCCGAAGTCGGCGATGGCCTGCGCGGCGCCCAGGAACTCCTGCCAGGTCCTGGGCTCCTTGGCGCCCGCCGCCTTGAAGATCTTGGTGTTGTACCAGACGAGGGACTTGTTGGTCGCCTTGAAGTACACGCCGTACTGCTTGCCCTCGTACGCGCCGAGGTCCCGCCAGCCCTTGGCGAAGTTCTTGTCCAGCTGTCCGGTGGCCTCGCCGCCGAGCGGCTTGAGCCAGCCCTTCTGCGCGAATTCCCGTAGGACGCCGGGTTGTTGCAGCATCGCCACGTCCGGCGGGTCGCCGCCCGCCACCTTCGAGCCGACGAAGGAGGACATGTCGTCGCCGCTGGGCACGAAGGAGACCTCGGCGCCGGTGCGCTTGGCGAACTCGTCCAGGACCTTGGTGAAGCTCTTCTGCTCGGCACCTGTCCAGACGGCGGTCACCTTGAGCTTCTGCCCTCCCAGCTTGGGGAGTTGGACCGTATGGGAGATGAGGTCGGACTTGCCCGGCACCGGCGAGGGCGGCTGTTTGTCGCCGTCGCCCTTGCCGTCGTCGCCGCACCCCGCGGCGGCCAGGGCCAGGGCCCCCGCCACGGCCAGTGCGATGGTTCCGCGCGCCGCGCGTGCCGCGCGGGTCGTGCCCAGTGATGTACGTGTCGCCGTGCGCATGGCCGTACCTCCCGTGCCCGGTCCCCGTAGCCGGCCCTGCCGCACGTCGCCCCGGCATATGGCCGCACTCCCGTGCGACAGTCCTACGCCCGGTGACGACCCGCCGCAATACCGTCTCCGGTGTCAACTCTCCTATCGTGACCGGGCTGTGACGCTGCTACAGCAACGGAGGAGCCGCCTGTGCCCCCGCGGACTGGGCGGCGCGCTGCAGGGCGCTGGCCAGGAGGGCCAGGTCGGTGGGGCCGTTGCCCAGCTCGCGCAGCGGGCGGCGGGTGGGCGGGTCGCCCGTGCGCTGCCAGTCCAGCGGCACCACGGTCGGGCGCTGTGTCGCCGTGCGGGGAATGCGGCCGGTCACGCGCCCGGCCTGGAAGGGGGTGGCCGCCGCGTCGTCCGGACGCTGCAACCTCCCGCGCCCCGGGGCCGGTTCGCCCGCGCCCGAGCCGCCGTCCGGGCCCGCCCCGGCGGGGGCGTCGGGCATGGGGGGCGCGATCTCCAGCGTCGCGCGCAGCCCCGCGCGCTCGACCGCCGCCGTGTCCGCTGTGCGCTCCGGGCGGCCCGACGCGGCGATCAGGTGCACCCCGAGCCGCTCGCCGTCCCGGGCGACGGCCTCCAGCGCCCGGACGACCGAACCGGCCGCCGGGCGGCCGGTGCTGCCGAGCGCGGGCGCGACGAGGGCGTCGAAGTCGTCGACGAGCACGACCAGGCGGGGCAGGGCCGTGTCGGCAGTGCGCGTCGGAGCCTCGCGCTGCGTGCGGAGCTTGAGCGTGCCGCTGGGGGCCGGCTCCAGGTCGCCGGAGACCGGGTCCGACGGCCGCCGGGGCGCGACGACGGCCGGTGCGGGCGCCGGCACCGGATTCCGGTCGTGCCAGCCGGTGAAGTCGAGGGTGCCCAGCAGCTCGGCGCGGCGCTTGAGCTCCGAGCTGAGCGCCTGGGCGAACTCCCGCATCCGCACCGGGTCGGCGGCGGCGAGATACGTCGACACGTGCGGCAGGTCCGTGCAGACCCGCAGGCCCTCGCCGCGCTCGGCGGCGGCGCCGTCGACCAGGACGAGGGAGAGCCGGTCCGGCCGGTCGGCGGCCGCCAGCGAGGCGGCCAGCGAGCGCAGCAGCTCGGTCTTGCCGCTGCCGGGGCCGCCCTCGACCAGCAGATGCGGCCCGTCCGCCGCCAGGTCGACCGTGAGCGGCCCGTGCGGACCGGCGCCCAGCACCGCGACGGCCCGCCCGCCGGGCCGTGCGCCCCGGTCCGTGGCGGCCGCCCAGCGGGCGGTGAGCGAGGCGGGCGTGGCGCGGGCGAGGCCCAGCTCGTCCAGCAGCCGGGCCGTGCGCGGCAGCGCCGCGGCGATGCGGGAGGCGTGCGGGTCGCCGGCGCCGTCGGCCTTGCGCAGCGGGGCCAGCGCCCGGGCGAACCGCTCGGCCCAGGCGCCGGACACCGCGTCCAGGGCGCCGATGACCGCGGCGCCGGCCGGGGCGGCGGCCATCGGCCGGGAGGCCTGGCCGGGCCCGCCGGCGGACGGTACGGGCGCGGGGGTGCGGTGGATGACCTGGACCACCGTGGCCACGTCGCCGCTCAGCAGCGCCACCGTGCCGCAGTGCGGGAAGGCGGGGGAGGCCGCCTCGGCCGTCGCGAGCGTGGCGGAGACGGGCGAGGCGGGGGTGGTGGCCGGGGCGTCGGCCAGGCACAGCAGATGGACGCCCGCCGCCGGGCCGCCCACGGCCAGCCGCGCGACCGTCTCGCGCAGCGCCGCCGAGCCGGGGTCGCCGTCCACGATCAGGACCGTGTACGGACCGCGGTGGCCCGCGGCGGCCGTGGCGACGGCCTCGGGCGGGGCGGTGGTCCAGTGCGGGCCCAGCGGGCCGTCGTCCAGGCGGCGCACGAGCTCGGCGGTGCGGGCCTCGGCCTGCTCGCGGTCGTAGGCCAGCAGCAGCCGGCAGTCCTGTCCGTGCGCGGGGCGCAGCTGCGGCAGCCAGCCCAGCCAGGACCACTCCGCCAGCCGCTCCTCGACCGGGCGCGAGCGGTCCGCGCTGATCAGGACGTACTCCAGCGTGGTGGGCGCGTGCAGCGCGGCGAGCTGGGCGAGGACGGAACGGGCCAGCCCGGACAGCCGCGCCCGGGGCCCGGCCAGGCCGAGCGCCCCGGCCTGGCGCAGGGAGACCGTCACCGGCACGGACGGCAGCGGGCCGCTGCCGTCGGGGCCGTAGCGGTCGGCCGTGCCCAGCCGCACGGTGAGCAGGTCCGGATGGTCCGGGCCGCGCTCCCACAGCCGGGGCCCGGGACCGAGCGCGGTCAGCAGGACGGCGGCCGGGTCCGGCCAGCGCTCGCGCAGCGCCGCGGCGGTGGTGAGGGCGCTCCCGCCGCCGACGGCGTCGCCGGGGGCGAGGCCCTCAGCGGCGTCGTCCGGTCCGCGCCGGTCGCCGCCGCGCCCGCCGGCCAGGCGGCGGGCCCAGGCCCCTATGCCGCGGCCCAGGCGCCTGCCCTCGGTGGACGGTGCCTCCGGGCCGGCAGCGGCCGCCCGGTCGATGCCGTCGCCGGCCGGGGGGTCGGTGAGGTGTGCGAAGCCGGCGGCGTGGGAGGTGCTGCCGGGGGCCACGGGGGCCGGGCCGTGGTCCGCTGCGGCGCCGAAGCGGGCCAGGCCCGTGGCGCTCGAGGTGGCGGCCGTGGCGGCCGGGCCGCGGTCCGCGCCCGCGGCGGCCGGGCCCACCCGGAGGTGTCCCTCGCCGTCGGGGGCGGCCGGCAGCGGTGCCGGGGCGTTCGTCCCGTACAGGCTCAGCGTCGACTCCCCGACCCGCACCAGCGCCCCCGGCGGCAGCGCGACGGGCATGCCGTCGACGCTCTCGCCCTCCAGGGTCGTGCCGTTCGTCGAGCCCAGGTCGTGCAGGGTGACGCTGCCGTCGTCGGCGAGGGTCACGGCGCAGTGCAGGCGCGAGACGTCCGGGTCGTCCAGCGGGACGTCCGCCGAACTGGAGCGGCCCACGCGCACCTCGCCGCCGTGCAGCAGATGGACGCCGCCGGCGTCCGGGCCCGAGACGACGTGCAGGCTGGCGACGGCGTCCGGCATCCCGGACGGAAGCACGCCCGCGTGCCGCTCGGGGTCGGCGGGGGCGCCCAGGGACAGCACCGCGCCGTCGATCAGCGGGGGCTCGCCCAGCGCGCAGCGCTGCGCGTCGAGCCGCTCGGTGCCCGCGTGGACGACGACGGCACCGCTGCCGAGGTCGGAGCCGGCCGCGGCCACGGCGGCCGCGAGGCCACTGGCCACCGCGGCGAGCGCGGTCCCCGAGGGGGCGGTCACGAGCACATCGCAGGCGCACGTGGTGTGGCCGCTGAGCGGCCCGAGGACGGTCAGCCGGATCTGCATCGCCGTCAACGGTCCCTTCCTGCCCCGGGTGCGAGACAGGGGCAGGCGGCCTCCCCCCACCTGGCACGGGCGCGTCGGCACGTACAGGTCACCACGTCACGCGGGGTCTCCCGCTCCCTCCCCGGCGCATCCGTGCTGCGAGCATCCTCGCACCTGCCACCGACAACTCGCCCGGCGAGAGCCGATTCGTGATCTTGAAAGACCATCCGAGTATGCGGAAGCTCCAGGTCGCCGTCGGGCGATGGCTGAATTCTTCTGTGAGTTGTCCAGTCTCGACCCATTTCTTGCCGTTATTTACGACAGTCCGGCGCGCCCGGCAACCATCCGTCCGTGGGCCGCGTCTTTCCCTGGAGCCTCACCGGATTCGCCAGAACGGCGGTCCGCGCTGCGGCACTACAGTGGGCGGCAGGCGAAAGCGGTATCGCAAGGCCCCAGACAGCTCGGATCACGACCAGGGAGCGCATGACGTGCGGCCGGTAGGCAGCAAATACCTGCTCGAGGAGCCGCTCGGACGCGGAGCCACGGGCACCGTCTGGCGTGCGCGCCAGCGTGAGACGGCCGGAGCCGAGGCGGCGGTGGCCGGACAGCCGGGCGAGACCCTGGCGATCAAGGTCCTCAAGGAGGAGCTGGCCAACGACGCGGACGTCGTGATGCGCTTCCTGCGCGAGCGCTCCGTCCTGCTCCGGCTCACCCACCCCAACATCGTGCGCACCCGCGACCTCGTCGTCGAGGGCGACCTGCTCGCGCTGGTCATGGACCTGGTCGACGGCCCGGACCTGCACCGCCACCTCCGGGAGAACGGCCCGTTCACCCCCGTGGCGGCCGCGCTGATCACCGCGCAGATCGCCGACGCCCTGGCCGCCAGCCACGCCGACGGCGTCGTCCACCGGGACCTCAAGCCCGCCAACGTCCTCCTCAAGAGCGAGGGCGGCCAGCTGCACCCGATGCTCACGGACTTCGGCATCGCCCGCCTCGCGGACTCCCCCGGCCTGACCCGCACCCACGAGTTCGTGGGCACCCCGGCCTACGTCGCGCCCGAGTCGGCCGAGGGCCGCCCGCAGACCTCCGCCGTCGACATCTACGGCGCCGGCATCCTGCTGTACGAGCTGGTCACCGGCCGTCCGCCGTTCGGCGGCGGCACCGCGCTCGAGGTGCTCCACCAGCACCTCAGCGCCGAACCGCGCCGACCCACGACCGTCCCCGAGCCGCTGTGGACGGTCATCGAGCGCTGCCTGCGCAAGCGCCCCGAGGAGCGGCCCAGCGCCGAGAACCTCGCCCGCGCCCTGCGCGTGGTCGCCGCCGGCGTCGGCGTGCACGCCTCCCCGGCGCAGGCCGAGGCCGCGCTGGGCGTCGCCGCGCTGCTCGCGCCCGACCCGGAGCCCACGTACGTGCCCGGTACGGGCCTGAACGCGGCGCCCGCGACCGGTGACGCCGACGCCACCCAGGTGCTGCCGTCCGGCGCCGGTGCGCCCGGCGCGTACGACCCCGACGCCGCGACCAGCCTCCTGCCGAGCACCCCGCCCGGCCCCGGCGGCCCCAACGCCGACCCCACCCAGGTCCTGCCCGCGGGCCCCGGCCCGTACGGCGCCGGCTCCGACCCCACCCGGGCCATGCCTCCGGTGCCGCAGGGGCAGCCCGGTCAGCAGAGCGGGGACGACAGCCCCCACCCCTGGCAGACCCAGATGCGCGCGGCCCGGGACCGCAACGACCAGACCCAGGTGCAGTACCTCGACCCGAGCGAGGACCCGCTGCGCCGCCGCCCCGCGCGCCGCCCGGGGCCCGCGCCCCAGCAGCCCCCGCAGCCGCCGCAGGGCCGACAGCGCGGGCAGCAGCAGTACGGCCAGCAGCAGTACGGACAGCAGCCGTACGCGCCCCAGGCGCAGCAGCAGCCCCAGCACTACGCGCCGCCGCGGCCCCCGCAGCGGCAGCAGCCCCAGCCCCGCTATCAGACGCCCCAGCCGCCCCAGCAGCAGGCACCGCCGCCGCCCCAGCGCTACGCACCCCCGCCCGCGCCCGAGCCGGCCCCGCCGCGCCGGGAGCCGCGTCCGCCGCGGCAGCGCAGCGCGAACCCCATGCGCATCCCGGGCCTCGGCTGCCTCAAGGGCTGCCTGTTCATGATCGTCGTCTTGGTGGTCGGCTCCTGGCTGGTCTGGGAGTTCACCCCGCTCAAGGACTGGGTCGCCGACGGCAAGAGCTTCTGGGACGCCACCTGGGACTGGGTCACCGACACGAAGGACTGGATCTCGGATCTGGTGTCCAGCCGCTAGCCCGGCAGGCCCGCGAGCGAGGGGTGGGCCGGTCGACATGTCGACACCCGACGGGTGTTTTCTGCCTCAGAAGTGACGGTTGGCACCGAATCGGTGTCCCCAACGCCCCCTCGGCCGCGTAGCTTGGTCGCCAGCGAGCCTGTCGGATGACGGAGGAGTCGGGGAACAGTCTTGGCACGGAAGATCGGCAGCCGGTACACCGCCCACCAGGTCCTGGGCCGCGGCAGCGCCGGGACGGTGTGGCTCGGCGACGGCCCCGAGGGCCCGGTCGCCATCAAGCTCCTGCGTGAGGACCTCGCCTCCGACCAGGAGCTCGTCGGCCGCTTCGTGCAGGAGCGCGCGGCCCTCCTCGGCCTGGACCACCCACACGTGGTCGGCGTCCGCGACCTCGTCGTCGACGGCGCCGACCTCGCCCTGGTCATGGACCTCATCCGGGGCACGGACCTGCGCACCCGGCTCGACCGCGAGCGGCGGCTGGCCCCCGAGGCGGCCGTCGCGATAGTCGCCGACGTCGCGGACGGCCTCGCCGCCGCGCACGCCGCCGGCATCATCCACCGCGACGTCAAGCCGGAGAACGTCCTCCTCGACATGCAGGGCCCGCTCGGGCCCGGCGGCGCCCACCCCGCGCTGCTCACCGACTTCGGCATCGCCCGCCTCGTCGACTTCCCGCGCCCCGTCCGCGACCGCGCGGAGCGCTCCGAGCGCACGGCCGGCGCGGCCCGCAGCGTCATCGGCACCCCCGACTACCTCGCGCCGGAGATCATCGAGGGCCTGCCGCCGCGCGCGTCCGTCGACGTCTACGCCCTGGCGACCGTCCTGTACGAGCTGCTGGCCGGCTTCACGCCCTTCGGCGGCGGCCACCCGGGCGCCGTGCTGCGCCGGCACGTCACGGAGACCGTGGCCCCGCTGCCCGGCATCCCCGACGAGCTGTGGCAGCTCGTCGTCCAGTGCCTGGCGAAGGCGCCCGCGTCCCGGCTGCGGGCCTCGGAGCTCGCGGCGCGGCTGCGCGAGCTGCTGCCCGGCCTGGCCGGGATCCCGCCGCTCGACATCGACGAGCCGGAAGAGGCCACGGCGGACGGCGCGGAGCGCGAGGGCGCGTACGAGAGCGGGGCCGCCGGGCCCGGCCCGGCCGCCGCCGCGGGGCCGCGCCGCCGGGGCGCGGTGCCGCTCGTACCGGCCGCCGTCTCCGACTCCAGCCGCGACACCCACACCAGCATGCGCGTGCCCGGCCCGGAGGAGCTGGCCGGCGGAGCGCACGGCACGGCACGTGCCCCGCGCTCGCCCGGGCAGCGCCGGGCCGGCTCGGCGCGGCACCGTTCGTCGGCGGAGGTGCGGCGCCGCCGCATCAGGCTCGGCGCGGCGGCGGTCGCCCTGGCCGCGGCCGCCGGGGTCGGCGGCTGGTTCGCCACCGGCGGCGGCGACGACGCGGGCGACGCGAAGCCGGGCGGCAAGCAGCCCGGCGTCCACCGCACGGACCCGGGCCACGGCCCCGGCGCCCCGGCCCAGAACCCGCCCCAGGGCTCCGTGGCCCCCCTGCGCTAGCCACGGCTCGGCCGGACCGCGCCGTCGTGGCGGATCACCGCCGCGGCCGGGCGGAACCCGGCCCCCGGCCCGGTCTGCGGGGCGAAAGGCGCCGCCGGAAGCGGAAGGGCGTGGCCCTTCGGACCGGGGAACCCGGTACAGCCGTTAGGCTGGGTGCGTGGCAGTCGTTGATGTATCCGAAGAGCTGAAGTCCCTCTCCTCGACCATGGGGTCGATCGAGGCCGTTCTGGACCTCGACAGGATGAGGGCCGACGTCGCCGTGCTCGAGGAGCAGGCGGCCGCCCCGTCCCTGTGGGACGACCCCGAGGCGGCGCAGAAGATCACCAGTCAGCTGTCGCACCTGCAGGCGGAGCTGCGCAAGACGGAGACGCTGCGCGGCCGCATCGACGACCTCGGAGTCCTCTTCGAGCTCGCCGAGGCCGAGGACGACGCGGACGCCCTCGCCGAGGCCGAGGCCGAGCTGGTCTCCGTCCGCAAGGCGCTGGACGAGATGGAGGTCCGCACCCTCCTCTCCGGCGAGTACGACTCCCGTGAGGCGCTCGTCAACATCCGTGCCGAGGCCGGCGGCGTCGACGCCTCCGACTTCGCCGAGCGCCTGCAGCGCATGTACCTGCGCTGGGCCGAGCGCCACGGCTACAAGACCGAGATCTACGAGACCTCGTACGCCGAAGAGGCCGGCATCAAGTCGACGACCTTCGCCGTCCAGGTCCCGTACGCCTACGGCACCCTCTCCGTCGAGCAGGGCACGCACCGCCTGGTGCGCATCTCCCCCTTCGACAACCAGGGCCGCCGCCAGACGTCCTTCGCGGGCGTCGAGGTGCTGCCGGTCGTCGAGCAGACCGACCACGTCGACATCGACGAGTCCGAGCTGCGCGTCGACGTGTACCGCTCCTCCGGCCCCGGCGGCCAGGGCGTCAACACCACCGACTCCGCGGTGCGACTGACGCACATTCCGACCGGCATCGTGGTCTCCTGCCAGAACGAGCGCTCGCAGATCCAGAACAAGGCGACCGCCATGAACGTCCTCCAGGCCAAGCTCCTCGAGCGCCGCCGCCAGGAGGAGCAGGCCAAGATGGACGCGCTCAAGGGCGACAGCGGCGGCTCCTGGGGCAACCAGATGCGTTCGTACGTCCTGCACCCGTACCAGATGGTCAAGGACCTGCGCACCGAGTTCGAGGTCGGCAACCCCCAGTCCGTGCTCGACGGCGAGATCGACGGCTTCCTCGAGGCCGGCATCCGCTGGCGCAAGCAGCGGGAGAAGTAGGACCCCCTCGGGCCGACAAACCCGATCAACCCCCGTGTAGCCGGACATCACGCCCGTAACTTCCTTGACGCTGCCCGCAAAACTGGGAAGGCTGGCGTGCGGCATGCGTATCACTGGGGCACGTGTGGCGGGGGGCGAGCGTCCCGGCGCGTACGAACTGCGTACGGCCGGTTCGGTCACGCCGCCCCCGAAGCGCCACCGCCCCGTGCATAGCTGCTCCATTGACGAGATCGGCTACTGGGGGTAGCAGGCAATGACGAACAAGACGCGGCTGCGCGTTGCGCGAATAGCGGCCGGCGCGATGATCGCCGCGGGCGCTTCGCTGACGGCCGCCGGCGCGGCTTCGGCCGCCGGTGTCGGGGTCGATGTTCCCGGGCTCGGCGTGAGCGTGGACGTCCACACCGCCGCCGGTGACCCGACGTCCGGCCCGACCGAGATCCCGCAGCCCACCACTCCCGGTGGCACCACGGGCGGCAGCACGACCGGTGGCAGCACGACGGGCGGCGGCACCACCGGTGGCGAGACCACCGGTGGCGGCACGACCGGCGGTGGCACCACGGGCGGCAGCACGACCGGTGGCGAGACCACGGGCGGCGGCACCACGGGTGGTGGCACCACGGGTGGTGGCACGACTGGTGGCGAGACCACCGGTGGCGGCACCACCGGTGGCGGCACCACGGGCGGCGGCACGACTGGTGGCGAGACCACGGGCGGCGGCACGACCGGCGGTGGCACCACGGGCGGCAGCACGACCGGTGGCGAGACCACGGGCGGCGGCACCACGGGTGGTGGCACGACCGGTGGTGGCACGACGGGTGGCGAGACCACCGGTGGCGGCACGACGGGCGGCGGCACGACCGGTGGTGGCACCACGGGCGGTGGCACCACCGGTGGTGGCACCACGGGCGGCGGCACGACCGGTGGCGGCTCCACCGGCGGCAGCGGCTCCACCGGCGGCTCCACGGGCGGCGACCACGGCACCTCCGGTGGTTCCACCGGTTCGACCGGCGGCGACCACAGCGGCTCCGTCGCCGGCGGCGGCACCGGCGGTGGCAGCGGCGCGGGCGGCGACGACGCCCGTACCTGCCCGGTGGACACCGACGGCAACTGCAACACCAGCCCCGACAGCGCCGGCTCGCAGCCCGTTCAGCAGGGCAAGCCCAAGGAGGAGCTGGCCCAGACCGGTGAGCTGGCCCAGACCGGCGCCGGTCAGACCGCCTTCCTCGTGGCCGGTGCCGCGACGATGATCGCGGGTGGCATCGGCTTCCGGATGCTGCCGCGCCTGATCAACCGCGGCACCGCCGCCTGACGACGGCGAGCACCGCACACGCCCGAGGCCCGGGACGCTTCCGCGTCCCGGGCCTCGGCCTTGCCGTATGCAGTCGCTCCGCTACCCCGCGAAACCGCGAACGAGCACCATCACCGCGACGAGCGCCACCAGCAGCACGATCAGTGCCGTCGGGGTCAGCCCGCCGAAGATGCCTTCCTGGTGCTGCAGCCGCTCACGGCTCGCCCGGCAGACCGGGCACCGGCCCTCGCTGACGGGGGCCGCGCAGTTGGCGCACACCAGTCGGTCGCATGTCATGCGATGTCCTCCTCCGGTACGTCCAACGCGCGGGAGCGCTCTGCGGTTCCCCATACCACTGTGCCAGCTTTCCCGCCGTTCGGCGCGTGCGGCCCCGCAAACCGGGAAACGGAGGCCAATTGTCCAGGGTTTGTCCCCGATGGTGCCGGTAATGGTGGCGCCAACCCCGGATGCCGACTGCGCGTACACGGGCGGTTCGGTATGGTCACGCACACCGACGGGCGCCGTGAACGCGGCGTTCCGTGCCGCTCTCCAGGTCGACGCGTGGTGCATTCGTGATCCGATTCGACAACGTCTCCAAGTCCTACCCCAAGCAGAACCGTCCGGCACTCCGGGACGTCTCGCTCGAGATCGAGAAAGGCGAGTTCGTCTTCCTGGTCGGTTCCTCCGGTTCCGGGAAGTCCACGTTTCTGCGGCTGCTGCTGCGCGAGGAGCGGGCCAGCCACGGCCAGGTCCATGTGCTGGGCAAGGATCTCGCCCGGCTCTCCAACTGGAAAGTTCCGCAGATGCGCCGCCAGTTGGGCACCGTCTTCCAGGACTTCCGGCTGCTGCCGAACAAGACCGTCGCGCAGAACGTCGCCTTCGCCCTCGAGGTGATCGGCAAGCCGCGCGGCGAGATCCGCAAGGCCGTCCCGCAGGTCCTGGAGCTGGTGGGGCTGGGCGGCAAGGAGGAGCGGATGCCCGGCGAGCTCTCCGGCGGTGAGCAGCAGCGCGTCGCGATCGCCCGCGCGTTCGTCAACCGTCCGATGCTGCTGATCGCCGACGAGCCCACCGGAAACCTGGACCCGCAGACGTCCGTCGGCATCATGAAGCTGCTCGACCGCATCAACCGGACCGGCACCACGGTCATCATGGCCACCCACGACCAGCAGATCGTCGACCAGATGCGCAAGCGCGTCATCGAACTCGAACAGGGCCGTCTCGTGCGCGACCAGTCGCGCGGCGTCTACGGCTACCAGCACTGAAAGGCAGTGAGAGGACGCCATGCGCGCCCAGTTCGTCCTGTCGGAGATCGGCGTCGGTCTCCGCCGCAATCTCACGATGACCTTCGCGGTCATCGTCTCCGTCGCCCTGTCGCTCGCCCTGTTCGGCGGTTCCCTGCTCATGCGTGAGCAGGTCAGCACGATGAAGGGCTACTGGTACGACAAGGTCAATGTCTCGATCTTCCTCTGCAACAAGATCGACGCCGAGTCGGACCCCGCCTGCGCCAAGGGCGTGGCGACCGACGAGCAGAAGAAACAGATCAAGGCCGACCTGCAGAAGATGTCGGTCGTCCAGAGCGTCCAGTTCGAGACGGCCGACGAGGCGTACAAGCATTACAAGGAGCAGTTCGGGAAATCCCCGATCGCCGGCTCCCTCACGCCGGACCAGATGCAGGAGTCCTTCCGCGTCAAGCTCAAGGACCCGTCCAAATACCAGGTGATCTCCAGCGCCTTTTCGCAGCGCCCCGGCGTGCAGGTCGTGCAGGACCAGAAGACCCTGCTCGAAAACCTCTTCAACCTGCTCAACGGCATGAACTACGCGGCGCTCGGCGTGATGGGCCTGATGCTGGTGGTGGCCCTGATGCTGATCGTCAACACGGTCCGCGTCTCGGCGTTCAGCCGTCGGCGGGAGACCGGGATCATGCGGCTGGTCGGCGCGTCCAGCTTCTACATCCAGATCCCGTTCATCATGGAGGCCGCCTTCGCCGGTCTGCTCGGCGCGGGCTTCGCGTGCGTGCTGCTGGTCGGCGGCCAGTACTTCCTGGTGAACAACTGGCTCGCCCACCACATCGACGTCATCCAGTTCATCGGCTGGGACGCGGTGCTGGCCAAGCTGCCGCTGGTGCTGGCCATCGGCCTGCTGATGCCCGCCCTGGCGGCCTTCGCGGCCCTGCGGAAGTACCTCAAGGTCTGAGCGCCACTACCTCAACAACCTTCACATGCCAAGGGCGCCGTGCGGTCAACTCCCCGTGCGGCGCCCTTCGGTGTCCTAGACTCACGCGCATGCCCGGCCCGACGATGTTCGTTCCGCCGCGCCGCGTCCGCCGCGGGGCGGCCCTGACATTGGTCTTCGTGGGTGTGCTGACAGCGGGTGCCACCCTGGGCTCCTGGGGCGACGAGGCACAGGACGGCCGGACCCCGCCGGGCCGGCACACCCCGCCCCGTACCGCCGCCAGGGCCGTCGACCGCAGCGCCCTGGAGGCCGCGGCCGAGGAGGCCGCGCAGGACGGCCGGTCCGGTTCGGAGGCGGCCTCCGAGGTCCTCGACCGCAGCGGTGACGCCTGGGGCGCCGTCTACAGCCGCCGCGAGTACGAGGGCTTCGCGCTCGCCCTGGACGGCGCGTACGTCGGGGTCGGCCTGACCACGCGGCGCGCGGGCGGCGGCCGGATGGAGGTCGACAGCGTCCGGCCGGGCGGCCCCGCCGAGCGGGCCGGGGTCCGGGCCGGCGACCGGATCCGCACCGTCGACGCCGTCGACGTCACCGGCCGCCCCGTCACCGAGGTCGTCTCCCTGCTGCGCGGCGACGGCCGGTCGCTCGCCGCCTGGCCCGCCGCCGCGCCCGGCACGGCGGTGCGCGTCGGCCTGCAGCGCGGGGACCGGCGGTGGGAGCGGACGATGCTCCGGGAGCGGCTGGCCACCGAGAGCGTCGAGGTCGGCCGGCTGGGCGGGCCCGGAGCCGGCGGGACCCCGGCGACCCTGATCAAGGTGGCGGCGTTCACCAAGGGCACCGGCGAGCGCGTCCGCGACGCGGTACGGGCCGCCGCTCCCGGCGACGGCGTGCTGCTGGACCTGCGCGGCAACTCCGGCGGTCTGCTCACCGAGGCCGTCACCACCGCCTCCGCCTTCCTCGACGGCGGCCTCGTGGCCACGTACGACGTCCACGGCCGGCAGCGGGTCCTGCGGGCCGAGCCGGGCGGCGACACCCGCCGCCCGCTGGTCGTCCTCGTCGACGGCGGCACCATGAGCGCCGCCGAGCTGCTGGCCGGCGCCCTGCAGGACCGCGGCCGGGCGGTCGTCGTCGGCTCCCGCACCTTCGGCAAGGGGTCCGTGCAGATGCCCAGCCGGCTCGCGGAGGGCTCGGTCGCCGAGCTCACCGTCGGCCACTACCGCACCCCCGCCGGACGCTCGGTCGACGGCTCCGGAATCGCTCCCGACCTGGTGGCGCGTGACGACGCCGAGCAGCGGGCCCGCACAGTATTGGGTGGCCTCGGGGGTGGGTCGTAGTGCGAGAATGGCCGCGCTATGGCTAAGAAAGAGAAGACGGGTCGCAAACTGGTCGCGCAGAACAAGAAGGCGCGCCACGATTACCACATTCTGGACACCTATGAGTGCGGCATGGTGCTGACCGGCACCGAGGTGAAGTCGCTGCGCCAGGGTCGTTCCTCGCTGGCGGACGGCTTCGTCCAGATCGACGGCGGCGAGGCCTGGCTGCACAACGCCCACATCCCCGAGTACGCCCAGGGCACGTGGACCAACCACAGCGCGCGCCGCAAGCGCAAGCTGCTGATGCACCGGGCGGAGATCGACAAGCTCGACTCGAAGTCGCAGGAGACGGGGCACACGATCGTGCCGCTCGCCATCTACTTCAAGGAGGGCCGGGCCAAGGTCGAGATCGCCCTGGCCAAGGGCAAGAAGGAGTACGACAAGCGGCAGACGCTGCGCGAGAAGCAGGACACGCGCGAGTCGAACCGTGCCATCGCCGCCGCCCGCAGGCGGCAGCAGGCCCAGCGGGCCCAGCGGGGCTAGCCCCTCCCGGGGAATTCGCTGGCACCGTCGTGCGTTGGTCACGTACGATGGGCTCACAGCACACCGGCTGGTAACCGGTGCGCAGCTTGAAAACACAACATGGGGATGATCGGTTTCGACAGCGGATGTCGAAGCAGGGGAAGCGTGTCGAGGAAGCGGCAATGATCTCGTAAACCATATGTCGCAACCAATAATCGCCAACACCAAGCGCGATTCCTTCGCCCTCGCTGCCTAAGTAGCGACTTGCGAAGTGTCAGCCCGGGGCTGTTCCCGACCCGGATCCTGGCATCAGCTAGGGGACTAAACCACTAGACCCGGTCACGGGGTCTAGTGGGAAATCAAACAGTGACTGAGCCCGTCGGAGACTTGTTCGCGTGATCTCCGGGGCCGAGAAAATCGCAGCGAACTGCACACGGAGAAGCCCTGATTCTGCACCGTTGGACGCGGGTTCGATTCCCGCCATCTCCACTCATCCCATGTGAGGCAAAGGCCCCACCGCCCAGGCGGTGGGGCCTTTGCCGTTTCCCTCCGGCCGCCCCCGGGCAACCGATGGCGCGGGGCGGGCCTCTTACAGGGGGACCAGGGGGCGACCGAGGGGGCCCGGTGAAGTGGACACGGACAGTGGCCGTCGTCGCGGTGGGCACGGGCGCCCTGTGGCTGGGCGCGGCCCCGGCCGCCGTCGCCGACGAGAGCCCCGGCGCGGCGCACCTCCTGCTCAACGGCGCCTTCGACAACCGCCCCGGTGAACTGATCGACATCGATGTGCGGGGCCTGCGCGAGCGGGGCGGCGTCACCGTCACCTCGCCGGTCTTCCGTCATCCGGTGCAGCTGGTCCCCTACGGGCACGGCGACCGCGGCCACCACGCGCGGCCGGCGATCGCGGGGGACGTCGAGCCCGGCACGTATCCGCTCACCGTCCGCGCGGGCGGCCGGGTCGTGGCCGAGGACCGCGTGGAGGTCCGGGCCCCGCGCCCGGCGACGTTCCGGGTGAGCACGCCGGACGACGTGCTGCGGCCCGGCGAGCGGCTGGGCCTGTCCTTCGACGACCTGCGCCCCGGCGCGCACGGCGAGACCTTCACCGCCGCCTCGGCGGCCTTCCGCTCGAAGGTGCGGCTGACCCATGACCCCCGGGGGCCGCACTGGAACAACCCCCGGATGTTCACCGCGCTCGTCGCCCTGCCCCTGGACGTCAAGGACGGTACGTACAAGGTCACGCTCACCGGCCCCGACGGCAGCCCCGTCCAGGAGCGGCCGCTCGTGGTCCGCGCCGCCCGGCCCGGCGACCGCGACTACGTCGGCAGGGCGCGCGGCCCGGCCTTCTTCGCCGCCGCGGGCCGCCCCGCCGCGGCCCGCACGCACGGCCACAAGGTCGCGGCGGGCGGGAGCGTCAACGTCCTGTGGCGCGACGCCTCCCCCGACCCCGGCGAGGACGAGCGCCTGATGGCCACCTCGCCGGCCTTCGAGGGCCCCGTCCCGCTCCGGCGCGACGACAGCAAGGCGGCCGACGGCGCGATGCCCCGGTACGTCGGCCCGGCCCGGGTCCGTACGGGCCTCGCGTCCGGCCGCTACCCCGTCACCGTCATCAGCCACCACGGCCGGGTCAAGCGCACCGGCCACCTGCTGGTCACCGGCGCCACCGGCACGTCCGGGGGGCCCGGCGGCCCGGGCCGTGCGCTGCTGATCGCGGGCGCGGGAGGCGCGGCGGCGCTGGTGGCGGCGGGCGCCGTGACCTTGCTGCTGCGCCGTCTCCGCGGGCCGCGGGCGGCCGGCTGAGCCGGCCGCGCACCACTGGTGCGGGTGGCGCCGCACCGCCGGGCGATGTTGACTGCCGGGCGTGCCACACGACATAGAGCCGCGGCTGCTCAGGGCGTTCGCCGCCGTCGCCGAGGAGCTCCACTTCACCCGGGCCGCCGGGCGCCTGTTCGTCGCCCAGCAGGCCCTCAGCCGCGACATACGCCGGCTCGAACAACGCCTGGGCGCCGACCTCTTCGTCCGGACGACCCGGAACGTGACCCTCACCGCGGAGGGCGCCCGTCTGCTGCCGTACGTACGGCGGGTGCTCGCCGCCCACGAGGAGCTGGCGGCGGCCTGCGCGGGCGCGGACCGGCCGCTGCTCGTGGACGTCGGCGGCCCCGTGAGCACCGGGCACCGCGTGCTGACGGCCGCCCGCCGCGCGGCGCCCGGGACGGAGCTGGTCGCCCGTCACCACGGTGGCCTCACGGGCGCCGCCGCCGGTCTCGCCGACGGCCGGCTCGACGTCTCCTTCGGCCGCTTCGGCGGCCTTCCGGAGCCGCTGCGGGCGGGGCTGTGCCACCAGCCCGTACGGCTGGAGCCGATGGCCGTGCTCCTGCGGGACGACCACCCCCTGGCCGCCCGCGAGGAGATCGAGCTGGACGCGCTGCGCGGCGAGACGCTCTACGCGGCCGCCGGCAACCCCGCCACCGCCGAGTGGACCGACCTCGCCGAGCGGCTCTTCGAAGGGCGCGGCATCGCGATCGCCGAGCCGTTCCCGCCGATCGAGGGCAAGGAGGAGTTCGTCCGCCTCGTGCGCAAGCGGGGCTGGTCGGTGCTGGCGAGCGTCGAGTTCATCGAGATCCCGGGCATGGTCCTGCGGCCGCTGGCCGGCCCGGCGGCGCTGTCGCCGGTGGCGATGGTGTGGCGACGCGGCCTGCGCCACCCCGGGCTCGACGCCCTGCGCACCGCCGCCCGCGAGCTGGTCGCGGCACACGACTGGCTGGAGCGGCCCGCCGGATCATGGCTGCCGCCGGGCGACGCGGCACTGATGGGGTGCTGACCGCCCCTCGGCGGTGTCCTCAATCGCCGGACGGGCTCCATTTCGATTGAGGACCGGGGTCCGGGGCGGAGCCCCGGGAAACGGTGGGGCTTCCGGCGGCGGGCGCGGCCGGGCACCCTGGGACGCGCGGGGGAACCACCCAGACGGAAAAGGTGACACGCGCATGGCAGCGGCCTCCCACGAGCTGCGGTTCGACACCGGACGGCTCTGCCTCGACCTGGTGGCCACCGCGGAACCCGCGGAGCGGCTCGACGGCCCCCGGCGGTTACGGTCCTGGCTGGTGGGGGCCCGCACGGTGCCGCCGGGCACGCCGCTCGACGCCGTGGACGCCGACTGGCTCGTACGCTTCCAGGGCGTCCGCGACCTGCTGCACCGCGTCGTGCACGCCGAGATCGCCGGCCGCGCCGCCGACCCCGACCTGGAGCGCGTCAACGCCCTCGCCGCCACCGCCCCGCCCGCCCCGCGGGCGGTCCGGGGACCGGGCGGCCTCCTCGTGCGGAGCCTGGCCGTCGCCCCCGACTGCGGGGCGCTGCTGGGGCAGGTCGCCCGCGACGCGGTGGACCTGCTCACCGACCCCGTCGCGCGGGGCCAGCTGCGCCAGTGCGAGGGCGAGAGCTGCTCGCTGGTCTACCTCGACACCTCCCGCGGCCGCCGCAGACGCTGGTGCTCCAGCGAAGTGTGCGGCAACCGCGAACGCGTCGCCCGCCACCGCCGCCGCGCCGGCGCCCAGCCCGTCAACGGCCGTGCCCTGAACGGCTAGTGGCGACGGCCACGAAGAAACCTCACTCCGCGCTGAACGCCCGGCCCGCCGCATCCGTACCCCCCGCCGGAGGGCACCGCCCACCTGACACCCCGGCGCACCCCGGAACCACCGAACCGCGCTATCGACCCAGGGGGAAGGCTTGCGCAAGGATGCCGCTGTGGCTGACAGGACGAGTCCGGACGAGGACCTGATGCGGTCGCTCTACGACGAGCACGCCGGCCCCCTGCTCGCCTTCGTGCTGCGCCTGGTGGCGGGGGACCGCCAGCGCGCGGAGGACGTCGTCCAGGAGACCCTGCTGCGCGCCTGGCGCAACGCCGACCGGCTGCGCGGCGCCGCCGGCTCCGTACGGCCGTGGCTGGTGACCGTCGCCCGCCGCATCGTCATCGACCACCACCGCAGCCGGCAGGCCCGGCCCCGGGAAGTCGACCCGGGCCCGCTGGAACTGCTGCCCGCCACCGACGAGATCGACCGGGCGCTGCGCCTGATGACGATCTCCGACGCGCTGCGCGACCTGTCCGACGCCCACCGGGAGGCGCTGATAGAGACCTACTTCAAAGGACGTACGGTGAGCGAGGCGGCCGACGTGCTGGGCGTTCCGGCCGGGACCGTCAGGTCCCGCGTGTTCTACGCGCTGCGCTCCCTGAAGCTCTCCCTCGAGGAACGAGGAGTGACGGCATGAACGCCGAGCACACGGCGGTCGGCGCCTACGCCCTCGGCGTCCTCGACGACGCGGACGCCGCCCGCTTCGAGGAGCACCTCGCCGGCTGCCCCCGCTGCGCCGCCGAGCTCGACGACCTCATGGGCCTCACCCCTCTCCTCGGCGAGCTCCAGGAGTCCACACCAGACCCGGAGATCCTCACCGCCGCGCCCCGCCCCGAGCTGCTGGACCGGCTGCTCCAGGACGTCGGCGCCGCCCGCCGGGCACGACGCACCCGCCGGCTGTGGCTGGTGGCCGCCGCCGTCGTGCTGATCGTCGCCGGGCCGCTGGTGGGCGCTGCCTTGACCGCACGCGACGCCCCCGACCACAGCAGCGTCAGCGCCGCCAAGGAGATGTACGAGGAGGGCGACAAGAAGGGCGCCGTCGATGCGGACACCGACGTCGACGCGACCGTCTCCCTGCAGAGCAAGCCCTGGGGCACCCACGTCGCCCTCAAGCTGGCCCACGTCAGGGGCCCGCTGACCTGCGACCTCGTCGCCGTCGGCAGGAACGGCCAGGAGCAGACCGTCACCACCTGGGCCGTCCCCGCGTCCGGCTACGGCCTGCCCGGCGCCGCCACCAAGTGGGGCAGGGAGCCCCTCTACACGCACGGTGGCGCGGCCTTCAACCGCGCCGACATCGCCCGGTTCGAGGTGCGCACGCTCGACGGCAAGCGGCTGGCGACGGTGCCCATGTGAGCGGTCCCGGGTGATCCGTCAACAGGCGACACTCGTGGCAAACCCCTCATGTCCTGACAGGTGCGCTCACTACCCCTGTTCGCGTACGGTTGACGGCTGCCCTACGCACAGCAGAAGGGGGCTTGGGTGGCCGCGCAGAACGCCACAGACGCGCAGGTGGCGACAGGACGGGCGAAGGAGCCCGACGGGGTCCGCGACCGCGAGATCGGTGCCGAACAGCACCATCTGGACCGGGTGTACCGGCGCCTCGAGGAGAAGATCCACGAGGCCGAATTCCTCATGGACGACGCCGCCAAGCGCGGCCAGGTCGGCACGCCCGGCGCACTCGCCGAGCGGGACGCCCAGGTGTTCCGTGCCGGCGTGCACCTCAACCGGCTGAACAACGAGTTCGAGGACTTCCTCTTCGGCCGCATCGACCTGCTCCTCGGCAAGGACGGCAAGAAGGGCCCGGACGGCGCGTACACCTCCGTCGAGCCCGCCGACGACGCGGTGCGCGACGACCGCGCCGAGATCGCCGAGACGCTGCACATCGGCCGCATCGGCGTGCTGGACGCCGACTACTCCCCGCTCGTCATCGACTGGCGGGCACCGGCCGCCGCGCCCTTCTACCGCGCGACCCCCGTGGCGCCCGGCCGGGTCGTACGCCGCCGCGTCATCCGCTCCAAGGGCCGCAAGGTCCTCGGCGTCGAGGACGACCTGCTGCGCCCGGAGCTGGCCACCACCCTGGAGGGGGCCGCGCTCCCCGTCGTCGGCGACGGCGCCCTGATGGCCGCCCTCGGCCAGGCCCGCAGCCATACGATGCGCGACATCGTCTCCTCCATCCAGGCCGAGCAGGACCTGGTCATCCGCGCCCCCGCCGCCTCGGTCACCGAGGTCGAGGGCGGCCCCGGCACCGGCAAGACCGCCGTGGCCCTGCACCGCGCCGCCTACCTCCTCTACCAGGACCGCAGGCGCTACGCGGGCGGCATCCTCGTCGTCTCGCCGACGCCGCTGCTCGTCGCCTACACCGAGGGCGTGCTGCCCTCCCTCGGCGAGGAGGGCCAGGTCGCGATCCGCGCGGTCGGCTCCCTCGTCGACGGCGCCGAGGCCGACACCTACGACGAGCCCGCCGTCGCCCGCATAAAGGGCTCCTCCCGCATGCTCAAGGTGCTGCGCAAGGCGGCACGCGGGGCGCTGGAGGTGCCGCAGGGCGCCGGGGCGGTGCCCGACCGGCTGCGCGTCGTCGCCTTCGGCGCCCGCGTCGAGCTGGAGGGCGATGAGCTGCGCCGCATCCGCAACGCCGCCCTCGGCGGGACCGCGCCCGTCAACCTGCTGCGCCCGCGCGCCCGCCGGCTGATCCTCGACGCCCTGTGGTCCCGCGCCGGCGGCCGCAAGCGCTACACCGACCCCGAACTCGCGGCCGAGGCACGGGCGGCGTTCGACGAGGACATCACCACCGAGACCGTCTTCACCGACTTCCTCGACGCCTGGTGGCCCGAGCTCACCCCGCGCCGCGTGCTGGCCTGCATGGCCGACGAGAAGCGGCTGGGCCGCTGGTCGCGCCGGGACCTCAACCCCCGCGAGGTGCGCCGCCTGGCCCGCTCGCTGAGCCGCCTGGACGCCGCGGGCCGCGGCCCGCTCTCCGTGCACGACGTGGCGCTGCTGGACGAGCTGGAGACGCTGCTCGGCGTCCCCTTCCGCCCCCGGCAGCCGCGCGAGGTGGACCCGCTCGACCAGCTCACCGGGCTGGAGGAGCTGATGCCCCAGCGCTCGGAGTCGCGCCGCGAGCGTGCCGAGCGCCTCGCGGAGGAGCGCCGCGACTACGCGCACGTCATCGTCGACGAGGCACAGGACCTGACGCCCATGCAGTGGCGGATGGTGGGCCGCAGGGGCCGCACCGCCACCTGGACGATCGTCGGCGACCCGGCGCAGTCGTCCTGGTCCGACCCGGACGAGGCCGCCGCCGCCCGCGACGAGGCGCTCGGCGCCCGCCAGCGCCGCCGTTTCGAGCTGACCGTCAACTACCGCAACCCCGCCGAGATCGCCGAGCTGGCGTCCCGCGTGCTGGCCCTGGCGATGCCCGGGATGCGGTCGCCGCGGGCGGTGCGCTCCACCGGCGTCGTGCCCCGGTTCGCCGTGGCGGGCGAGGACCTGGGCGCGTCCGTGCGCGCGGAGGCGGCGCACTTGCTGGCCGACGTGGACGGCACGGTCGGCGTGGTCGTCCCCATGGGCCGCCGGGCGCAGGCGCGCGAGTGGCTGGCGGGCCTGGGCGACCGCGTGGTGGTGCTGGGCAGCCTGGAGGCCAAGGGCCTGGAGTACGACGCGACGGTCGTGGTCTCGCCCGCCGAGATCGCCGACGAGTCCCCGGCCGGTCTGCGGGTGCTCTACGTCGCCCTCACCCGGGCCACCCAGCGGCTGACGGTGCTCTCGGGCGGGAAGGACGACCCGGACGACGCCGGGGTGCCGGACCTGCTCAGGGACTGACGCCCGACCGGTCCCGCACGGGGCGGCTCCGGCCGCCCCGGGGGCCGAACGGCGCACGAGGCCGCGCCCGATCTGACGTTCCGAGAGCGGAACGTGCCCTACCGGAATCACTTCGCGGAGCTGTTTGTTAGCCTGGTTACGGCACCGGCTCGATCCAAGCCCCCGGGCCCAACCTTAGTCGCTTCGAGCGACCACTTGCCGCGAGGCGAGCATGGCGGGTCGGTGCCGCCACAGATGTCCTGACGGGCGTCCTTCCCTGCCGGGGAGGGCGCCCGTCGGCATTTGGCCTTCTCGTATTCCGGAAGATTTCTTCCGGTATGAGGGCCTGGTTACCTCCTACCGACCGGTAGGTGGGACGATCGGATGTCTCGCGTCTCCGTGACGCGCGCCACGAGCGAAACAAGCGAAAGCAGAGGAAAGCGGCCATGGCAACGGCGCCTAGCGTCTCGTACTCGATGACGGTCCGACTCGAGGTTCCCGCGGGCGGTACGGCCGTGAGCCAGCTGACCACGGCTGTGGAGTCCTCCGGTGGTTCGGTGACCGGTCTGGATGTGACTGCTTCGGGTCACGAGAAGCTGCGGATCGACGTCACGATGGCGACGACGTCGACGGAGCACGCGGACGAGATCGTGGAGAAGCTGCGCGGTATCGAGGGCGTGGTGCTGGGCAAGGTCTCCGACCGTACGTTCCTGATGCATCTCGGTGGCAAGATCGAGATGGCGTCGAAGCATCCCATCCGCAACCGTGACGATCTCTCCATGGTCTACACCCCCGGTGTGGCGCGGGTGTGCATGGCGATCGCGGAGAACCCCGAGGACGCCCGCCGTCTGACGATCAAGCGCAACAGTGTCGCGGTGGTCACCGACGGCTCGGCGGTGCTGGGTCTGGGCAACATCGGCCCGATGGCGGCCCTGCCGGTGATGGAGGGCAAGGCGGCCCTGTTCAAGCGGTTCGCGGGCATCGACGCCTGGCCGATCTGCCTGGACACCCAGGACTCCGACGCCATCGTGGAGATCGTCAAGGCCATCGCCCCCGGCTTCGCCGGCATCAACCTCGAGGACATCTCGGCGCCGCGCTGCTTCGAGATCGAGGCCCGCCTGCGCGAGGCCCTGGACATCCCCGTCTTCCACGACGACCAGCACGGCACCGCCATCGTCGTCCTCGCGGCGCTGACGAACGCGCTGCGTGTGGTGGGCAAGAACATCGGTGACGTACGGGTCGTCATGTCCGGTGCGGGCGCGGCCGGTACGGCCATTTTGAAGCTGCTGATCGCCGCCGGCGTCAAGCACGCCGTCGTTGCCGACATTCACGGTGTCGTGCACGCCGGTCGTGAGGACCTGGTGTCCGCTGACCCGGGTTCGGCGCTGCGGTGGATCGCGGACAACACCAACCCCGAGGGCATGACGGGCACCCTGAAGCAGGCCGTGCGTGATGCGGATGTGTTCATCGGTGTGTCGGCGCCGAACGTGCTCGGTGGTGAGGATGTGGCGGCGATGGCGGAGAACGCGATCGTGTTCGCACTTGCCAACCCCGACCCCGAGGTCGAGCCGGCCGTGGCCCGCCAGACCGCGGCGGTGGTGGCGACCGGGCGTTCGGACTTCCCGAACCAGATCAACAACGTGCTGGTGTTCCCGGGCGTCTTCCGCGGTCTGCTGGACGCCCAGTCGCGTACGGTCAACACCGACATGATGCTCGCGGCGGCCGGCGCGCTCGCCGACGTCGTCGCCGAGGACGAGCTCAACGCGAACTACATCATCCCCAGCGTCTTCAACGACAAGGTCGCCGGCGCGGTCGCCGGGGCCGTCCGGGAGGCCGCGAAGGCCGCCGGGGCGGCTGTGACGGGCACCACGGCGGTCTGACCACGGCGCGTCGAGTGGCGCGACGCCACTTGGCCCCCCATAAGGTGTCGGGCAGAAATCAGCCGCAGAAATGCGGCCGCATCCGAGGCTGTGGCGCTTTCCGTGTGACTCTCCAGGGTGCCGGATTGGCTTTCCCGCCACTGGTGGGGGCAGGATGCGTAACCGGGCGCGAGGGTCTGGCAAACGGACCCGGGTCCGGGGACTGTCCGAGGGCCCTGGCAGCATCGGCTTCGATCTCACGCCTCAATGGCAAGAAGAACACGGGAGTACAACATGAACCGCAGTGAGCTGGTGGCCGCTCTGGCCGACCGCGCCGAGGTGACCCGCAAGGACGCCGACGCCGTTCTGGCCGCCCTCGCCGAGACCGTCGGCGAGATTGTCGCCAAGGGCGACGAGAAGGTCACCATCCCCGGCTTCCTGACCTTCGAGCGCACCCACCGTGCCGCTCGGACCGCGCGCAACCCGCAGACGGGCGAGCCGATCCAGATCGCTGCCGGTTACAGCGTGAAGGTCTCCGCGGGCTCCAAGCTCAAGGAAGCCGCGAAGGGCAAGTAAGCCTTCAGGGGCCCACAAGCCTCCAGCGCGAAAGGGCGGCCACCCGGGGAGGGTGGCCGCCCTTTCGGCGTAACCACGGCGCAAACGGCCTGTGAACGGCCCGTGAAGCCCGTAACGGCCCGTCAGGGCCCGTACGGGCCTTCGAGGCCCGGAAACGGGCCCTACGGGCCGTCAGGGGTTTTGCGTATCAGGCGTCGAACCGCCAAGGCGCTCGCCTCAGGCGTCGGAGCCGCTCGGCAGCTCCACGTTGGCACCGAGGTCCTTCAGCTTCTGCATGAAGTTCTCGTAGCCGCGGTTGATCAGGTCGATGCCGTGGACCCGCGAGGTGCCCTCGGCGGCCAGGGCCGCGATCAGGTACGAGAAGCCGCCGCGGAGGTCGGGGACGACCATGTCGGCGCCCTGCAGCTTCGTCGGGCCGGAGACGACCGCGGAGTGCAGGAAGTTGCGCTGGCCGAAGCGGCAGGCGGAGCCGCCCAGGCACTCGCGGTAGAGCTGGATGTGCGCGCCCATCTGGTTGAGCGCGGAGGTGAAGCCCAGGCGCGACTCGTACACCGTCTCGTGGACGATGGACAGGCCCGAGGCCTGCGTCAGGGCCACGACCAGCGGCTGCTGCCAGTCGGTCTGGAAGCCGGGGTGGACGTCCGTCTCCAGCGCTATGGCGTTGAGCGAGCCGCCCGGGTGCCAGAAGCGGATGCCCTCGTCGTCGATCTCGAAGGCGCCGCCGACCTTGCGGTAGGTGTTCAGGAACGTCATCATCGACCGCTGCTGCGCGCCGCGGACGTAGATGTTGCCCTTGGTGGCCAGCGCCGCGGACGCCCAGGAGGCCGCCTCCAGGCGGTCCGGGAGGGCGCGGTGGTTGTAGCCGCCGAGCTTGTCCACACCGGTGATGCGGATGGTGCGGTCGGTGTCCATGGAGATGATCGCGCCCATCTTCTGCAGCACGCAGATGAGGTCCTCGATCTCCGGCTCCACGGCCGCGTTGGACAGCTCGGTGACGCCCTCCGCCAGGACGGCGGTCAGCAGCACCTGCTCGGTCGAGCCGACCGAGGGGTAGGGCAGGCGGATCTTGCAGCCGCGCAGGCGCTGCGGGGCCTCGAGGTACTGGCCGCCCTCGCGCTTCTCGATCGTCGCGCCGAACTGGCGCAGCACGTCGAAGTGGAAGTCGATGGGTCGGCCGCCGATGTCGCAGCCGCCCAGGCCGGGTATGAAGGCGTGGCCGAGGCGGTGCAGCAGCGGGCCGCAGAAGAGGATCGGGATGCGCGAGGAGCCGGCGTGCGCGTCGATGTCGGCGACGTTGGCGCTCTCCACGTACGTGGGGTCGAGGACCAGCTCGCCGGGCTCGTCACCGGGACGGACCGTGACGCCGTGCAGCTGCAGCAGGCCGCGCACGACGCGTACGTCCCGGATGTCGGGGACGTTGCGCAGGCGGCTGGGGCCGCTGCCGAGCAGTGCGGCGACCATGGCCTTGGGCACGAGATTCTTCGCGCCGCGGACGCGGATCTCTCCCTCGAGCGGGGTACCGCCGTGGACAAGCAGGACATCGTCAGGGCCGGTCATGGATCTCGCGTTCCTGGAGTTGGGCAGGGGGCAAGAAGAAAGGGTAATGGGACCGGAGGGCCCTTCTGCCGCCCTGAGGGGCTTGGAAGTACGTCATGGGTTTGTCACAACACTCTGCGTTTATGGAATGGTAGCTACCGGTTATCGCCGGGTCGCTGCCGGTCATTTGCGCGGGCGCTGCTCTCGTACGCCCCCTCGCCGCCCCCGGCCCATCACCGCCGCCCACTCCCCGCGGGGCCCCGGAATGCGGGATCATGGCGCCATGACCGAGGTGTCCTCGCTCACAGGACGGCTGCTCGTCGCGACACCGGCGCTGGCGGACCCGAATTTCGACCGCGCGGTGGTGCTGCTGCTCGACCACGACGAGGAGGGCTCGCTCGGCGTGGTCCTGAACCGGCCGACCCCGGTCGGGGTCGGCGACATCCTCCAGTCCTGGGCCGCGCTGGCCGGCGAGCCCGGAGTCGTCTTCCAGGGCGGCCCCGTCTCGCTGGACTCGGCGCTGGGCGTGGCCGTGGTGCCCGGGGAGCCCCGCGAGAGCGGCGGCGACCCCTCGGCCGGCGACGGCCCGCTGGGCTGGCGCCGGGTGCACGGGGCCATCGGGCTGGTCGACCTGGAGGCCCCGCCGGAGCTGCTGGCCACCGTCCTGGGCTCGCTGCGGATCTTCGCCGGCTACTCCGGATGGGGCCCGGGCCAGCTGGAGGACGAGCTGGTGGAGGGCGCCTGGTACGTGGTGGAGTCCGAGCCCGGCGACGTGTCCTCGCCCGACCCGCAGCAGCTGTGGAGGGCCGTGCTGCGCCGTCAGCGCAACGAACTCGCGATGGTCGCCACCTATCCGGACGACCCGAGCCTCAACTGACGGGGGCCGGCCCCAGTACCCTTGGGGACCATGAGCACTCTCGAGCCCGAGCGCGGGGCAGGTACCGGCACCCTCGTAGAGCCGACACCGCAGGTGTCGCACGGCGACGGCGACCACGAGCGCTACGCCCATTACGTCCAGAAGGACAAGATCATGGAGAGCGCGCTCTCCGGTTCGCCGGTCGTGGCTCTCTGCGGCAAGGTCTGGGTTCCCGGGCGCGACCCGAAGAAGTACCCGGTCTGTCCGATGTGCAAGGAGATCTTCGACGGCATGGGCGCCGGCGGCGACGACAAGGGCGGCAAGGGCGGCAAGGGCGGCGACAAGAAGTAGCCCCCGGCTGTCCTGCCCGGGCTTTCGACGGCTCCCGGGGCGCGATCACGCGCCCCGGGAGCCGTTTGCTCTTGTCGGGACGGGTCGGCCGCCTCTAGCCTCCTCCTCGTTCGGTTGTGCACTGCGAAACGCTCATTGCGTATGTTGCAACGCCTGCCCGCTGAGGGGGTCCCGTGCCGCGACCACCGCTCCGAACGGCCGCTCTGCTCGCCTGGGCGGTGCTCCTCGCCGTGCTTCCCGGCGCCGTCACGGCCTGTGCGCCCGCCACCTCGGCCGGCGGCCCGTCCGGTGACCGTGCCACCGGCACGCTGCGCGTCTGGCTCTTCCGGGAGGTGGACAACGCGCCCAAGGCGGCGGTCGTCGCCGAGGCCGTGGCCGCCTTCGAGAAGGCCCACCGGGGGGTGCGGGCGGAGGTCACGTACATCCCGGTCGAGACCCGCGCCCAGCGGATCAAGGCGGCCTTCAACGATCCGAGGAGCGCGCCGGACCTGATCGAGTACGGCAACACCGACACCGCCGGCTACGTCCGTGACGGCGGTCTGGCCGACGTCACGGCCGACCTCGCGGCCTGGGAGGACGCCCGGGACGCCGACCCGGCGGCCAAGCGGTCCGTGACCGTGGACGGCAAGCTCTACGGCTCCCCGCTGTTCGTGGGCGTACGGGCGCTGTACTACCGCACGGACGTCTTCGCGGAGCTCGGCCTGCGGCCGCCGCGCACCCTGGGCGAGCTGGCCGCCACCGCCCGGCGCGTCCACCGGGAGCGGCCCGGGCTGTACGGGCTGGTGGTCGGCGGGGCCTACACCTACGGCGCCCTGCCGTTCGTGTGGGCGCACGGCGGGGAGATCGCCGAGCGCGAGGGGGCCCGCTCCTACGCCGCCGCGATCGACGGCCCGGCGGCGAAGCGGGGCATCGAGGCGTACACGGCCCTCTTCGGCGACGACAACTGCCCCGCGAGCCGGTGCGCGCGGATGACCGGCAACGACACCGTCCAGGCCTTCGCGTCCGGCAAGGCCGCCATGGCCATCGCCGGCGACTTCAGCCACCAGGCCGTCGAGCGCGGCGAGGTCAAGGGCGTCTACGCGGTCGTCCCGCTGCCGGGAGTGCGTGAGGGGCGGATCGCGCCGGCGTTCGCAGGCGGGAACAACATCGGCGTCCTGCGGAGCAGCGCGCACCGCACCCTGGCCGTGGGCCTGATGAAGTCCCTGACCGGCAAGCGCACCCAGGCCCGGCTCTTCGACGCGATGGGCTTCCTGCCGACGTACCCGGACGTCCGCGCCGACGCCGCCCGCGAGCGGCCCTTCGTCGAGCCCTTCGTGCGCACGCTGGCTGCCGGCGCCCGGTCCGTACCGGCGTCGCCGGCCTGGGCGGCCATCGACGCGGGGCAGGTGCTGCCGACGATGCTCCAGGAGGTCGCGAGCGGCCGGAGGGGCGTGGACGCGGCGGCGGCGAGCGCGGCGCGGAAGATGGACGACGCGTTCCGGAACAAGGCGTTCCGGTCGTGAGGGGGCCGGCGCCGGGCCGCACCCGGCAGTCCTGGACGCCCTGGCTGTACCTCGCCCCCGCGCTGACCGTCGTCGGCGGCCTGCTGATCTACCCCGTCTACCAGCTCGGCCTCATCTCCTTCCTCGAATACACCCAGGCCCAGGTCAGCGGCGGCGAACCGACCGCCTTCCGGGGCCTGGCCAACTACCGCGCGATCCTGGGCGACGGACAGTTCCGGCAGGTCCTCCTGGCCACCGTCCTCTTCGCGGCGGCGTGCGTGGCGGCCACCCTGGCCGTCGGCTGCGCGCTGGCCGTCCTGCTGACGCGGATACGGGCCCTGCCGCGCCTGGCGCTGATGCTCGCCGCCCTCGGGGCCTGGGCCACGCCCGCCGTCACCGGGTCGACCGTGTGGGTCTTCCTCTTCGACCCGGACTTCGGCCCCGTCGACAAGCTGCTGGCCGGGCTCGGGCTGAGCGGCTTCGAGGGGTACGCGTGGACGTACGGCCGCTACAGCGCCTTCGCGCTCGTCCTGCTCGAGGTCGTGTGGTGCTCGTTCCCGTTCGTCATGGTGACCGTCTACGCGGGCATCAGGGCCATCCCCGAGGACGTGCTGGAGGCGGCGGCCCTGGACGGGGCCTCGCGGTGGCGGATCTGGCGCGACGTCATGGCGCCGATGCTGCGGCCGGTCCTGGTGGTCGTCACCCTCCAGTCGGTCATCTGGGACTTCAAGGTGTTCACACAGATCTACGTGATGACCAATGGCGGCGGCATCGCCGGACAGAACCTGACCCTGAACGTCTACGCCTACCAGAAGGCGTTCGCCTCCTCCCAGTACAGCCTCGGCTCGGCGATCGGGGTGGTGATGCTGGCGATCCTGCTGGCGGTGACGCTCGGATATCTGTGGCTGCTCAGGCGCCAGGGGGAGGAGATATGACCCGGCCGTGGCGGTTCGCGGCGGAGGCGGTGGCGCTGCTGACGGCCGCCGTGGTCGCCTTTCCGCTGTTCTGGATGGTGCTCTCCGCCGTCAAGCCTGCGGGGGAAGTGCAGAGCGACCGGCCGCGCCCCTGGACGCTACACCCGTCCCTGGACGCCTTCCGGCGCGTCCTCGGCCAGCAGGACTTCGGGCGGTACTTCCTCAACAGCCTGCTGGTCGCCTCCGCCGTGGTCCTCGCCTCGGCGCTCATCGCCTTCCTCGCGGCCACGGCGGTGACCCGCTTCCGGTTCCGCTTCCGTACGACCGTGCTGGTGATGTTCCTCGTCGCGCAGATGGTGCCGGTGGAGGCGCTGACGATCCCCCTCTTCTTCCTGATGCGGGACCTGGGGGAGAGCGTGCCGGGTATCGGCCTGGACACCCTCGGCTCGCTGATCCTGCCGCACATCGCCTTCTCCCTGCCCTTCGCCGTCTGGATGCTGCGCGGCTTCGTCAAGGCGGTGCCCGAGGCGCTGGAGGAGGCGGCGTACCTGGACGGGGCGAGCCGGAGCCGGTTCCTGTGGCGGATCCTCTTCCCGCTGGTCTTCCCGGGACTGGTGGCGACGAGCGTCTTCTCCTTCATCTCCGCCTGGAACGACTTCCTCTTCGCCAAGTCCTTCATCATCAGCGCCACCGAGAACTCCACCCTGCCGATGGCGCTCCTCGTCTTCTTCAAGGACGAGGGCAACGACTGGGGCGGCATCATGGCCGCCTCGACCCTGATGACGGTCCCCGTGCTGGTCTTCTTCGTACTCGTACAGCGCAGGCTGGTGTCCGGCCTGGGCGGAGCGGTAAAGGACTGACGATGCCCGATCTGATCCCGGCCCCGCGGCGGATGCACAACGTGCCGCCCCCCGGTCTGTACGTCCTCGACGACGAAACCCTGATCGAGGCGCGCCCCGGTACGGAGGGCGTCGCGCACTGGCTGCGCACGACCGTCGGCGCGGCGACCGGTCTGCCGCTGGCGCCGGGGGGCGACGACGACAATCGCATCGTGCTGAGCGTCGACCCGTCCGTCGAGCGGGAGCTCGGCCCCGAGGGCTATCGCATCGTCATCGACGGCTACGCCGTGCGCCTCGACGGGGGCAGCGCCGCCGGAGTCTTCTGGGCGGCGCAGACCTTCCGTCAGCTGCTCGGCCCGGACGCGTTCCGGCGGGCGCCGGTCAGGCCGCGGGCCGCATGGCACGTACCGACGGTCGTCGTCGAGGACGCGCCCCGCTTCCGCTGGCGGGGCGTCCTGCTCGACGTGGCCCGCCATTTCCTGCCCAAGGACGGCGTGCTGCGCTACCTCGACCTGCTCGCCGCGCACAAGCTCAACGTCCTGCACCTCCACCTGACGGACGACCAGGGATGGCGCGTGGAGATCGAGCGCTACCCGAGGCTGACGGAGGTCGGCGCGTGGCGGGCCCGGACCAAGGTCGGGCACAGGGCGTCCCCGCTGTGGGACGAACGGCCGCACGGTGGCTACTACACGAAGGACGACATCCGCGAGATCGTCGCGTACGCCGCCGAACGGCACATCACGGTCGTCCCCGAGATCGACGTCCCCGGCCACTCGCAGGCGGCCATCGCCGCGTACCCCGAACTCGGCAACGCCGACGTCGTCGACACCACCGCCCTGTCCGTCTGGGACACCTGGGGCGTCAACCCGAACGTGCTCGCCCCCACCGAAGCTGTCCTCGCCTTCTACGAGAACGTCCTCACCGAGGTCCTCGACCTCTTCCCGTCCCCCTTCGTCCACATCGGCGGCGACGAGTGCCCCAAGGACCAGTGGAAGGCGTCCGCCACCGCCCAGGCCCGCATCGGGGAACTGGGACTGACGGGGGAGGAGGAGCTGCAGAGCTGGTTCATCCGCCACTTCGACCGGTGGCTGGCGGAGAGGGGACGGCGGCTGGTGGGCTGGGACGAGATTCTCGAAGGCGGCCTGGCGCCGGGGGCTGCGGTCTCCTCCTGGCGCGGCTACGCGGGCGGCATCGCGGCGGCCCGGGCCGGCCACGACGTCGTCATGTGCCCCCAGGAGCACGTCTACCTCGACCACCGCCAGGCGGACGGCGACGACGAGCCCGTCCCCATCGGCTACGTCCGCACCCTGGAGGACGTCTACCGCTTCGAGGCCGTACCGCCCGGGCTGACGGAGGCCGAGGCCGCCCACGTCCTCGGCGCCCAGGCCAACCTCTGGACCGAGGTGACGGAGACCCAGCAGCGCGTCGACTACCAGGCGTTCCCGCGCCTGGCCGCCTTCGCCGAGACGGTCTGGTCCACCCTCCCCGCCCCCGGCCGGCGCGACTACACGGACTTCGAACGCCGGATGGCCGCCCACTACCCCCGCCTCGACGCCCTCGGCGTCGACTACCGCCCGCCGGGCGGCCCGCGCCCCTGGCAGCGCCGCCCCGGCGTGCTCGGACGCCCGATCGAGGGTGCGCCCCCGATCGTGTGAGCCACGCCGGAAGGTGACGAACCGTGTGGCGGCGCCCTGGCACGGTGGTCCTTCACACACTGCCGTAAGCCGCCGTAAGCCGCACAAGGATCGTCGAAGCATGGCAATGCGCCCACAATGCTCACAGCGGAGAGAGTGCCCGAACCCGGACTTTCCTCCCGAGCGGGGACGGTCCGGCGGTTCGCGGACCCTCGCGACGGCGGCTCCGGAAGATGTGCCAGAGTTGCCACGTCCGGGCCGACAGCACGTACCGTACGGCGAGACCTGGCGGAACAGTCGGGACCTCCGGGGAAGGGGCAGCTGGGTTGACCACGCACGCACCGCAGGCGGCGCACACGGTGACGTTGCCGGGCTCGCTCGACGAAGCCGTGGCGGCGCTGGCCGCCATGCCCACCGCCGTGCCCGTCGCCGGCGGCACCGACCTGATGGCCGCCGTCAACTCCGGGTTGCTGCGACCCGCCGCGCTCGTGGGCCTCGGCCGCATCAACGAGATCCGCGGCTGGCAGTACCAGGACGGCGCCGCCCTGCTGGGCGCCGGCCTCACCCACGCCCGTATGGGCCGCCCGGACTTCGCCGCCCTCATCCCCGCCCTCGCCACCGCCGCCCGGGCCGCCGGCCCGCCCCAGATCCGCAACGCCGGCACCCTCGGCGGCAACATCGCCTCCGCCTCGCCGACCGGTGACGCACTGCCCGTCCTCGCCGCGCTCGAGGCCTCGCTCGTCATCGCCGGCCCCGGCGGTACGCGCCGCGAGATCCCCGTCGGTCGCCTCCTCGCCGGGCTCGACATGCTCCGGCCGGGTGAGCTGATCGGGTACGTCCGCGTGCCGCTCCTGCACGCCCCGCAGACCTTCCTCAAGGCCACCGGCCGCACCGGCCCCGGCCGGGCGATCGCCTCCGTGGCGGTGGTCCTGGACCCGGCGCGCCGCAGCGTGCGCTGCGCGGTCGGCGCGGTCGCGCCGATGCCGCTGCGCCCGTTCGACGCCGAGCGCTGGGTCTCCTCGATCGTCGACTGGGACGGCGATCGCACCCTCGCGCCCGAGGCCTGCGCCGCCTTCGGCGAGTACGTGGCCGCGGCGTGCATCCCCGACCCGACACCCGCGCAGTCCGCGCTGTCCCCCACGGACGGCGCCGAGCCGGGTACCCTGCCGCCGGCCGTGCTGCATCTGCGCCGTACGGTGGCGACTCTGGCCCGCCGAGCACTGGGGAGGGCACTCGCGTGAGTGACGAACAGCAGCGACAGACCCATGTGCCCGCGCCCGGCGCGGGCGGCTGGCAGCCCATTCCGCAGGGCGCCGGGCTCGAGGCGGAGGGCACGACCTTCCTCCAGCTCCCGCCCGAACTCCTGGCGCACCAGGGCTCCGCGGGCTGGGGCCCCCTGGCGGCCCCCGGCACCGGGTACACCCCGCCCGCCGCGGACTCCTGGCCGCACCCTGCCCCCGAGCCCTACGCCGAGCCGGCGCCCGTCCCGGTGGGCGGACCGCAGGAGCAGGGGCACTGGGACGGGGCGTACGAGGCCTCTTACGGGCAGCACGGCCAGCACGGCCAGCACCTGACCGGTGGTGGCGAGGGCGTCCCCGCCGATCCGCACGCCGTGGGCGACATGTCCGACGGCGGCATGTCCGAGACGGCGCAGTGGCCGATGCCGTTCGCCCCGGACGCGGGCGAGGGCGCCGGCTCCACGCAGCAGTGGACGGTTCCGGCGGCCGGGGACGACTCGGTGGAGGAGTCCGGCGAGTACGTCCTGCGAGAGACGGGCGCGCCCGGTCCGGCCGAACAGGTCGACCAGGCCGGGCAGGCCGGACAGGCAGGTGGTTTCGACCACCTCGACCACGTCGACCACCACACCGGTCACGTCGGTCATGTCGGCCGGAGCGATCAGTGGTCCGTGCCGGCCGCGCCGGGCGACACGGTGGACGAGTCGGGCGAGTACGACCTGGGCATCGTCGACGGGGTCACCGGTGCGGGCGAAAGCCCCGTCGCCGAGTGGACGGCCGACGCCGGGCTTCCGGCGCAGCCCGAGGCCATGACGCAGGCCGAGCCGGTGACGGAGCCGGCGACGGATCCGGAGCCCGAGCCGGCCGACGGCACCCAGGCCGTCGAGCACCCCGGGCACAACGAACACCTCGAACAGCACGCGGGCACCGTCGAGCACCCGGGGTCCGACGAGGCCCCCGCGGCCGCCGACGACACCGCAGCCGCGGCCGCCCCGGAGCCGGACGACGCCCCCGTCTACCCGCACCTCCACGCGGAGCCGGAGCCGGAGATGCCGACGCCGATGGCGACGGCGACCGGTGCCGAGGCCGGGGCGTACCCCGAGCCGGAGGCCGGCCCGCAGGACGAGCACCCCTGCGCCTCGTACGTCCTCAGCGTCAACGGCACCGACCGGCCCGTCACCGACGCCTGGATCGGGGAGTCCCTGCTGTACGTCCTGCGCGAGCGCCTCGGCCTCGCCGGCGCCAAGGACGGCTGCTCGCAGGGCGAGTGCGGCGCCTGCTCCGTCCAGGTCGACGGCAGGCTCGTCGCCTCCTGCCTCGTACCGGCCGCGACCACGGCCGGCGCCGAGATCCGTACGGTCGAGGGCCTGGCGGCGGGCGGTCAGCCCTCCGACGTGCAGCGCGCGCTCGCCGAGTGCGGGGCCGTGCAGTGCGGCTTCTGCGTGCCCGGCCTCGCCATGACCGTGCACGACCTGCTCGAGGGCAACCACGCCCCGACCGAGCTGGAGACCCGGCAGGCCATCTGCGGCAACCTCTGCCGCTGCTCCGGCTACCGGGGTGTGCTCGACGCGGTGCGCCAGGTCGTCGACGAGCGCGCCGAGGCCGCCGCGGCCCTGGAAGAGGACCGGGAGCAGCAGGCGGACTCGGAGACGGCACGCATCCCGCACCAGGCGGGTCCGTACGGTGACGGCAGCGACGGCACCGGCGGCAGTGGAAGGGCGATGGCATGACGGGAATGGGCGGGACGGCCGGAATGGGCGGGACGGGGGGCACGGCGGGTGCGGGCGACATCCCCGCCTCCGTCCTCACTGCCTCCGTCGCGCCGCCGCCCGCCGCACCCGAGGCCCCGCTCCGCGGCCTCGGCGTCTCCCTCCCCGCGGCCGACGCGGCCGCCAAGACCCAGGGCACCTTCCCGTACGCGGCCGACCTGTGGGCCGAGGGCCTGCTGTGGGCCGCGGTGCTGCGCTCCCCGCACCCCCACGCCCGCATCGTCTCGGTCGACACCTCGGCCGCCGCCGCGATGCCGGGCGTACGGGCCGTGGTGACGCACACGGACGTGCCCGGCGACGCCGCCCACGGCCGGCGCATCGCCGACCGCCCCGTCTTCGCCTCCGACCTGGTCCGCTACCACGGCGAGCCGATCGCCGCGGTCGCCGCCGACCACCCCGACACCGCGCGTCTGGCCGCGGCGGCCATCGCCGTCAAGTACGACGTGCTGGAGCCGGTCACCGACCCGGAGCAGGCGTTCGCCGCCGAGTCGCTGCACCCCGACGGCAATCTGATCCGCCACATCCCGCTGAGCTTCGGCGACCCCGAGGTGGTCGGCGAGGTGATCGTCGAGGGCCTGTACCGCATCGGCCGCCAGGACCCGGCGCCCATCGGCGCCGAGGCAGGCCTGGCCGTGCCCCGCCCGGACGGCGGCGTCGAGATCTACACCGCCTCCACCGACCCGCACGCCGACCGCGACCTCGCCGCCGCCTGCTTCGGGCTGGAGCCCGAGCGCGTGAAGGTCGTCGTCACGGGCGTCCCGGGCGCGATGGGCGACCGCGAGGACCCCGGCACCCAGCTCGCCCTGGGCCTGCTGGCGCTGCGCACGGGCCACCCCGTCAAGCTGGCGGCGACCCGCGAGGAGTCCTTCCTCAGCCACGCCCACCGCCACCCCACGCTGCTGCGCTACCGCCACCACGCGGACGCCGAGGGCAAGCTGCTGAAGGTCGAGGCGCAGATCCTGCTCGACGCGGGCGCCTACGCCGACTCCTCCTCGGAGGCGCTGGCCGCGGCCGTCGCCTTCGCCTGCGGCCCGTACGTCGTCCCGCACGCCTTCGTCGAGGGCTGGGCCGTCCGCACGAACAACCCGCCGTCGGGCCATGTGCGCGGCGAGGGCGCGATGCAGGTGTGCGCCGCGTACGAGGGCCAGATGGACAAGCTCGCGGCGAAGCTCGGCCTGGACCCGGCGGAGCTGCGCATGCGCAACATCATGGCGACGGGCGACCTGCTGCCGACCGGCCAGACGGTGACCTGCCCGGCCCCCGTGGCCGAACTCCTGCGCGCGGTCCGCGACTACCCGCTGCCGCCGCTGCCGCTGGACGACCCCTCCGGGTCCGAAGACGACTGGCTGCTGCCAGGGGGCCCCGACGGCGCCGGCGAGCCGAGCGCGGTGCGGCGCGGCGTCGGCTACGGCGTGGGCATGGTGCACATGCTGGGCGCCGAGGGCACGGACGAGGTCTCGACGGCCACGGTCAAGGTCAGCGGCTCGGTGGCCACGGTCATCTGCGCGGCCGTGGAGACCGGCCAGGGCTTCTCGACCCTGGCCCGCCAGATCGTCCAGGACGTCCTGGGCATCGACGAGGTCTACGTGGCCCCCGTCGACACCGACCAGCCCCCCTGCGGCCCGGCGGCCCACAGTCGCCACACCTGGGTCTCGGGCGGCGCGGTGGAGCGGGCGGCACGGATGGTCCGTACCCAGCTCCTGCAGCCGCTGGCCCACCAGTTCGGCATGTCGACGGAGCTGCTGACGATCGCCGACGGCAAGATCACCTCGTACGACGGCGTGCTGAGCACGACGGTCGCCGAGGCCCTGGACGGCAAGGAACTGTGGGCGACGGCCCAGTGCCGCCCGCACCCGACGGAACCGCTCGACGACACCGGCCAGGGCGACGCCTTCGTGGGCATCGCCTTCTGCGCGGTGCGGGCGGTCGTGGACGTGGACGTGGAGCTGGGCTCGGTACGGGTCGTGGAGATGGCCGTGGCCCAGGACGTCGGCCGCGTCCTCAACCCCGCCCAGGCCAGGGCCCGCATCGAGGCCGGCATCACCCAGGGCGTGGGCGCCGCGCTGACGGAGAACCTCCGCACCAACGCCGGCCAGGTCCGCCGCCCGGACCTCACGGCGTACGCCCTGCCGACGGCGCTCGACGCGCCGGACATCCGCATCGTCAAGCTGGTCGAGGAACGCGATGTCGTCGCCCCCTTCGGCGCGAAGGCGATCAGCGCGGTGCCGGTGGTCACCTCCCCGGCGGCGGTGGCGGGCGCGGTCCGCGCCGCGACGGGCCGCCCCGTCAACCGCCTGCCGATCCGCCCGCAGACGGCGGCGGCCACGCCGGGCGTTTGAGTACCCGTACTCAGGTGAACGTCACTGCCTGTCAGTAACCTTGGGGCGGCATTGTTACGTTACGGGGCTGACGCGAGGGGCGGAACGAACGTGGGCGCGGGTGGGGACGCGAGACTGCACGCGGAACTGGCAACACTCAAAGGCTTCAGGGGCGAGGTCGAAGAACTCCTGACCCACCTCGAGTCCTCCCAGGCGGCCCCGCACCGGATGGCCGACCACCACCTCGTCCCCGCCCAACTGGGCGTCAACTTCGCCGAGGTCGACTCCCTCTACAGCGCGTACAACGAGGTCCACGCCCAACTGAAGACCCTCGCCCAGCTGCTGAACGACCAGATCGAGGCCCTGGGCACCGCCGTCCACGCCGCCCGCGTCGGCTACGCCAACGTCGACGCCGACCTGCGCGACCGCATGTGGGCCATCCAGTCCCGCACCAAGGAGCTCTACAACCCGAAGCTCGACCCCAACACGAGGGCGGCGAGGACGAGGGCGGGGGCGGGGACGCCGGAGCCGACGTCGGGGGCGGGGCCGACTTCGTCCCCGCAGCCGCAGCCGCAGCCGCACGCCAGCAACGAAGGAGAGATCTGATGGCGACTCCTCCCGGACCGGTTGTGGCCGGTGCTGCTGGTGGCGGTGTCAGCCCCCTCATCCGGCGCCCCAGCAGCGGCTTGTTCACGACGTCGGACTTCGAGTCGATGTCGCACGAGCAGCTGCGCGCGATGGTCGAACACGCCGACGCCGAGACGACCAGCGCCCTGGGCTGCAAGCTCCAAAGTGCGGCCGGCGCCATGAACAAGCTCGGCGAGCGCCTGCAGGAACACGCCTCCGGCGTGGAGTGGGACGGCCTGGGCGGCGACGCTTTCCGCGAATGGGTCGCGGACATGGCCAACGCGACGCTGCGGCTCGGTGAGTTCAGCAAAAACGCGGGAACGTGGATGACCCACGCCGCGGCCACGCTCTCCAGCGTCCAGTCCTCCATGCCGGGGGTGTCCTCGGCATCCAAGGCCACGTTGGCTGCTTACAAGGCCAGTAATCCTGGGCAGGTGGGGGCGGTCGCGCCGCCGACGGTGGCGGATCAGAGCGGGGGGCTGCAGAAGGCGGGGGCATCGGGGCCTTCGCAGAAGGAGGCTTACGCGGCGCAGCAACAGCTTGAGGCGGATCGGGCTGAGGCTGCTCGGCTGATGCGGAAGCTGGCGGAGTCCTATGCGTGGTCGGCGCGGAACATTTCGGGGGCGGGGGCGCCTACGTTTCCGCCGATGCCGGGGGACGGTGGTATCCACGACTTTGAGTACATCCCGGTGCCGAGAACTGACGCACAAGGTGTTGCCGCCTACGGTCCTGCTGGCAGGGCAGCTGGGGCAGGTGGCAATACGCAGGGCGTTGCGCCCGTCTCTGGTACGGCGAGAGATACCTCTGGCGTGGTAGCGAGCAGTGGCAGCGTGGGGTCAGTAATCCAGCCAGTCGCACCGCCAGTGTCCATGGAAGTTGACGGCGGAGTGGCAATGCCCGAGGCGCCGGTCCTGCCATCTGGTGGGGCGCCAGCACCGTTGCCGCACGGTGGTGGCACGTCAAACACCCCGCCGGTGGCGCCAGTAGCCGACCTCCCGGTGCCGCCAATGGGCCATGTGCCTGCAGGATTGGGCGGAGGGAAGGCAGGACCCGTCGGGGGCCAGCGTCAAGGAACCGTGCCGGGTATCCCGGGGCGTGGTCTTGTCGGCGGTCTCGGCCCCTCAGTGCCTGGATTGCCTCGAGACGGCGTGGTCGGCGGACGGCCGGTGCCTCGTACGTCAGCACAGGTTCCGACTCAGGTACCGCGAGGCACAGTCATCGGTACGGAGCCTGGACAAGCACGCACACCGATGGGCTTTGGCGCGCCACACGCGGCGCCTCCCGCGCCCCCTGCAGGCCGTGTCGGTGGTGGCAGCGGCCGACGGTTGGCATTCGAACCGGGCGGGGTCGTTGGAGGACAACGTCGAGTCGGAACATCGGGGGACCGGGCCTTCACGCCTGGTGGTTCGGGCTTGGTGAGGAGTCCCGGAGACGTTAACGCCAACCCCGGTCGTCGCGCTTCACAGCAAGGGCAGCGCCCTGACTACTTGGTGGAAGATGAAGAGACCTGGGCTCAGGGCAACCGTCGTGTCGCTCCTCCCGTCATCGACTGACCACAGGCAAAGGCAGGAGAAAGACATGCGTTGCAGCTCGGCTGCCAATGCTGGCTGGTGGAAAGGTGCTGCCTGGGGTGTAGCCGCGTCTCTCGCACTCGTTGTCTCTGCAGCGCCGGCTCAGGCGGACTCGATCCGCTCGCGACAGTGGTACTTGGACGCTATGCGAGCCGAGGAAATGTGGCAGACGAGCACAGGGGCTGGTGTGACCGTAGCCGTCATCGATAGCGGCGTGGACGCGGAACTCCCTGATCTTAGGGGGCAAGTGCTCCCTGGTAAGGACTTCTCTGGTGTTGAGGGAGACGAGCACTCAGACTACGACGGTCACGGGACGGGGATGGCCGTCCTCATCGCAGGGACGGGGAAGAGTAACGGAGGGGCTGGCTCGTTTGGTCTTGCCCCCGGCGCGAAGATCCTCCCTCTGAGGGTTGTCAACACTAATGCGCCTGCCACGCGGGAGCTTCTGAGCGGTACCTCAATGCCTTCCGCAATCCGATATGCGGCGGACTCCCAAGCAAAGATCATCAATATTTCGATGGCTGGCCCCGGGAGCTCGCGTGAAGCCGAGGCGGTCGAATACGCCCTATCCAGGGGGAAGCTCGTCTTCGCAGGCGTTGGAAATGAAGGAAATAAGGGAAATCCGGTCGAATTCCCTGCAGGGTACCCAGGCGTAGTGGGCGTATCTGCTGTCGGTCAGGACATCAAGGCGACGGAGGAGTCGCAACGGGGCCCACAAGTGGACCTCGCCGCCCCCGGCGACAACATCGTCGCCAGTTGCAAAGGTGGATCCGGCCTCTGCCGAAGCCACGGCACCAGCGACGCCACCGCCCTGGCCTCCGCCTCCGCCGCCCTCATCTGGTCCGTGCACCCCGAATGGACGGCAAACCAAGTCCTCCGCGTCCTCATCAACACCGCCGGCGGCCCCAAAAGCGGCGAGAAGCGCAGCGACACCATCGGCTACGGCGTAGTCCGCCCCCGCATCGCCCTGCAGAACCCCGGCGACCCTGGCCCGCCCAACGTGAGCCCTCTCCCCGAACTGGCTGCGCCTACACCGGCGGCCACTGCTTCCCGCGCCACCGGCGGCATGGTGCGAGCCGACGCAGACAAGGGCGGCAAGGGCCTGCTCTCCACCCGCAATGTCCTGGCGGGCGCTGTCGCTCTAGCCGTAGCCGCCGCAGTCGGCGTACCCCTGCTCGTCGCACGTCGCCGCAGGCGACTGCCCCGGTAGACACCCCACCCCACACACCCTGCACCCGAGGCCACACCATGACGGATGCCCAAATCCCCCAGCAGCACCAGGAATCACGAATAACCTTGGCCTCCGCCGGCTCCGGCGGAGGAGGCGACACCCACAAGGCGAGTGTTTGGCCCTGGACCACCGCCGGCGGCGTCGCCGGTGAGCTGAACCAAGGCATGGATACGGCCCTCCGGGACCTGGGTCATGCCCACGACGGGATCAAGACGGGAACCACCGGCTTCGCGAGCGCGGCTGCTCTGAGCGCCATTCTCGGGGGCTGGGAAGCCCGCCTCGGCGCTGTTCGTGACGAGTGCAAGCGCCTCGACGGCGACTTGAAGAAGGCCGGTATGGCCTTCGGCGAGAACGAAGTGCAGGTCAAGGCGTCGTTCGAAGCGACGGGCTCCAGGATCAACGACTACAGCCAACCCTGGACGTCCAGCGCGCCGAAGAAGTGGCAGTGACGCGAATGGTCAGCATCGAAGAGCTCACCCGCCTCGACACCTCCAAGTTCACGAAAGCCGCTGATGGCTGGAGCACGATCAGCCATCGTGCCCACGCATACCGGGAGCGCGTGGATCACGACATGCTCAGCAAGCTGCGCGCCACACAGCAAGGCGCCGCGGCGACCGCAGTTCTGAGTGATCTGGACAGGTTGAGTAAGAACTACCAGTACGTCCACGCCGAAGGTGGGTTGATCCGCACGGCCCTTCAAGGCCTGGCCGAGGAGCTGGCGGTCCCGCAACGCAAGCTCAAGCAGGCGTTGGAGGACGCGCGTGGGCTGGGCTTCACCGTCAAGCCGAACGGATCTGTCGAATACCCGAAAACCCAAGGGGCTCCGTCTCCGCTTCTCCCGACGCCGGCTGCCCCCGGCGCCATGCCCTCCCTGCTGAAGCCGGACAGCACCCCGGACGCGAACCAGGCCAAAGCTCAGGACATCGCCAACCGCATCGGTGAAGCGCTCAAAGAAGCAACGGAGATCGACGGCCGGTACGCCAGAGCCATTGCGAAGCTCTCCACCGACGGTGATCTGAAGAAGACTGACTGGACCGACGTTGCGCGCGACACGAAGGATCTACGTGCCGCCGCGGGCAAGCACCTTCCAGAAAGCGGGATCCCCAAGGGTAAGTCTCCGAAGGAGAACGCCGAGTGGTGGAAAAGTCGCTCCCAGGCAGAACGTGAAGAGTACACCGCTCTGTATCCGGCGAGCATCGGTGCCCTGAACGGTATTCCCTCCGCTACGCGGGACGAAGCAAACCAGGTTGTCCTTGCCGAAACGCGAGCCGATGTGAATCAACAGCTCAAAGATCTGGTTGCGCGTGAGCCGCAACGGTATGTGATGCGAACGGGACAGCAGACGGTCTCGCAAGAGTGGATGGTATGGAAGGAGAAAAAAGAAAGCATTGAGGGAAAGCTGGATGGACTGGAGGCGATTCAGGATAGGTTGGCTCAGGCAGGCGGGGATGAGAGGATTCCAAAAGCATACCTGCTCGGCCTGGACGCAAGGGGAGACGGTCATGCCATCGTCGCCAATGGAAATCCCGACACTGCAGCCCACACGGCCGTCTATATTCCCGGCACATATTCAAATCTAGCGGGTGCTGAAGGCGATATAGGGCGAATGGTGAGGCTCTGGAAGGTGAGTGATGGGATGCCAGGAAATCCCGACGTGTCAACCATTACATGGATCGGTTATGACGCACCTCAGAGTATCGTTCCGCAAGCCATGTCGAAGTCTTACGCCTACAATGGGGAGTCGGCGCTCAATGGGTTTATGGATGGGTTGCAAGTGGCTCAAGGAGGGGCGGACAAGAGTCACACAACAATAATTGGCCACAGTTATGGAAGTACTCTCGTAGGGGCGGCTGCCAATAAGGGGGAACTGGCTGCTGATGACGTTGTGGTGGCTGGAAGCCCAGGCACGTTGGTCAGTGACGCAGATAAGTTGGATGTTGGGAAGGACCATGTGTGGTCCGAGAGAGCGTCGGACGACCCCGTGCCCTTGGGTGGAAAGATAGCAGGGCTTGGTGGAGTCCAAAGGGTGGTCGTAAATGGCGGAGACAGAGAAAACGGCGGCTACGTTGAGTACATTCATGTAGTGCCCTCGGATGAGGAATTTGGTGCGCACCGAATGAAGGTCGACACCAAGGGGCACAGTGGATACTGGGATGAGCGATCGATCAGTCTGCGAAATCAGGCAGCTGTCGTAACCCGTCGGTACGACATGGTGGAGAGCGAATAGGTGGCCTGGCCGGTGAAGTTTATTCAGCAACGGAGATGGGTTGGCTCCCTGGCTATTGGGGTTGCTCTTTCGGTGGTCGGATCGGGGTGTTCGAAGGTGAATGAAGGCGGCCGTGAATCGGTTGTGATGGATGTGGGGCGGGCCAGAGGCAAGGTCAAAGAAGCATCCAGCCAGCTATTCGATGTGATTGGGATACGTGCAGGTAAGGTGACTCCCGGTGGTCCCGGCGTATCCACGTGCAAGGAGGACCCTAAGCATATTTATCAGGTGTATCACACGTGGTCCGTTTATGGTGTTCCCATGGATGAGCTTTCGCGTGGTTTCGACGGGCTCAAGCAGCGTTTGCCGGCCGACGGGTGGAAGATTATTAAGTCGGGGCCAAATGACAGTCCGGCCAAAACTCCAGAGATCCTTGCGGACTCATCAAAAGAGCAGTTCACTGCCAACATCGCGTTTGTGGGCTCTGGAAGCGGCGAGCCTGGCATCATGGTGTCCCTGGTATCCGCATGTTTCCGTGTTCCGGAAGGTGCTGACCTGAGCGGCGAATACTGATTGCTAGTGCTGTTTGCGAGCTTCCAACGTGACAGAAATCGGCCTCGCGTAGGAAGATTGGGCTGAATGGCTGATCGAGTGGCTTGGCTGAAGGCGTTGGCCCTCGTTGTCGACCGTCGTGGTGAAGCGAGCAGCGGGTCGTGCCCGGGCTGCGGCCAGTGCCGGCTTGAGGTTCGGTACATCGTCGATGCCAGCAGTCGTATCGGGTACGCGCTGTTCTGGTGCGGTGCATGCCTGCGCGGCATTTCGGTTTCCCGAGTGCGGGCTCCAGAAGGTTTCCCGACGTGGCCGATCGGTGATCCGGTTGCGGTCGCAGGAGTCCCTCACTTCATCCGATGCGAGTGACGTCCGCCTAGCGCTTGGCGTAGTCGGCGAAGCCTTGCCAGTCGATGAAGACGCAGGGGTCGTTGCCGAGGACCCAGGCGTCGTGGCCGGGTGGGCAGATCATGTAGTCGCCCGGGCCGAACTCCGCCTCTTCGCCGTCGTTCATCACGACCTTCATGCGGCCCGCGATGACGTAGCCCGTGTGGGAGGCCTCGCAGCTGTCCGTTCCCGCGATGGGCTTGACGTGCTTCGACCACTGCCAGCCCGGCTCGAACGTCGCCCGGCCCACCGGGCCTGCGGCCACGTTCACCAGTTCCAGGCGTCCCTTGCCCTCCTCGAAGGGGCGGACTTCCTCCGGCGAGTCGAAGCTCTTGCGCACGAGACCGGCCATGGAGCCTCCTCCTTGAGCGGTAGGCAGCGGTTTGCCGTAGCGGTTGCTGGGCGACTCCTTCGACGCTAGCTGTGGGTTTGGCCCGCTGCGAGGTGTGGGGGCCGGGTGGGTGAAGGCGGCTCAGAGGAGGTGGTCCAGCTCGCCGCGTTTGGCCGATTCGATCAGGTTGCGGAGGCCTTGGGGGGTGGTGCGGAGCAGTTCGTCCGGGTGCGTCGTCTCGCGCAGTATCGGTGTGCCGTCCGAGGTGTGGCCGATCTGGATGCAGGCGTTGCCGCCGTTGCCGCATAAGGGGGCTTGCCAGCGGATCTCGGGCATGGGGAGTGGGCCTTTCAGAGCTGTTGGGCGACGGTTCGAATGAAGTCTCGTGACTTGGTCTCGTCAAGAGCGCAGGTCTCCATCGCGTCGAAGAGCTGGCGATAGTTGGCCAGCTGCATGTCGGAGTCGATGAAGACCGAGCCGTGAGAGGTGTCGAGCTGCACTGTGTCCAGCTGTCGGACCGGTCCGCAGGCGTAGAGGATGGTCTGCCCGGCGCCCGGGAAGCCGCCGGCCGTGAACGGGATGACTCTGAGGCTGACGCGGTCGTGTTCGCTGATTTCGAGCAGGTGCCGGAGTTGGGCGCGGGCCACGTCGCGGCCGCCGAACTGCATCCGTAAGGCGCTCTCGTGGACGATCGCGTCGTACTCGGGAGCGGCCTGGCGGTCGAACACCTGGCGGCGCAGGAGGCGGTGGGAGACGCGGAGGTCTACCTCGCCTGCGGGGAGGCGGGGAATCACCAGGTCGAAGATCGCGCGGGCGTGGTCTTCCGTCTGCAGGAGCCCGGGGATGTGCGATGTCAGTGCGTTGCGAATCCTGGCGGCGTGCCACTCGAGCTCGGCGATGTCCAGGAAGAAGGCGGGGAGCGAGCCTCTGTACTCCTCCCACCAGCCCTTGGAGTGGTCCTGTGCCATGTCGGCGAGGGCGTCGACCAATGTCGCGTCCGGACAGCGGTAGTTGCAGGCGAGCGTGCGCACGCGGGTCGGGCTGATGCCGAAGCGGCCGGCTTCCGTGTTGGAGATGCGGGTGCGGTCCACGCCCAACAGGGCGGCCGCGTCCGACGCGGACATCCCCGCCTGCTCGCGCAGTTGGCGGAGCGCGGCGCCGAGACGCCGTTGTCGGATCGTCGGGTTGCTTCTCGGTGGCATGCGATGGCCTCTCGCCGAAACTGGCACACAGTCTGCCCGCAGGCGGCGATGACATCCAGCGATGCCGTAGGTAGCACACGGTTTCCGGCGAGTAGGTAGCACAGGGCTTCCCGAGGCGCTACCTTCGGTACCACTTCGCTCACACGCCGTGGCGCCGGAAGTGCACCGCGTGAGCATGCCCTCCTTCCCTGGGTGGGGTGTGTCCGCGCCCAGGGAGGCAGGCCACCGGTTGCTGTCCGCGTGCGAGAACTCCCTCTGTCTGTCGACATGACCGCGCTTGGAGTCCGCGCATGAGCAACAACGCACTCTGTTCGACGGCTGGTTCGGCGCGCATCGCGCCACCGTCCTCGCCCAGCCGTCACAACCTCAACTACTCGTTCGGTCTGCCCGGTGGTGCCTACTGCCTGGGCATGGCCCGGAGCGCCGTGAAGGGTGTGCTCAACGCGCACGGACTGGCCGACCTGGCCGAGCTCGGGTCCCTCGCCGCCTCCGAACTGCTCGGCAACGCCCTCGCGTTCACCCCGAACCGTGGCGTCAGCCTCGACCTGCGATGGCGGTTCGGGGTGCTGCGGGTGACCGTGTTCGACGAGCATCCCGAGCACGCTGAGAGCAGTGGTGCCGGCAGTGCCTGCCGGGCGTATCGGCGGGAGGCGCTGGCCACGCTGGAAGCCGTCGTGGGTCGGTGCGGGGGCGTCGTGGGCATCGCCGCCGCCGAGAAGCCGCTCAGCGGGAGCAAGCTGTGGGTCGTCGTGCCCGGGGAGGCGGGGAAGCGTTATGCCGCGCTTTGAGATGTGCTCACATAGCGGCGGGTGGAGCGAGGTCGGCAGCCCCGGTGAGGTGCAGTGTCGGCGCTGCGGGGTGCGTCGGTTTCGCCACTACGGGGCCGTCCGGCCCGTCGGGCTGCCCCACGCGCTCGTACCGTCCGCGTCGGAGAGGCGAGCCGCCGACCTGGCCGCTGCTCGGCAAGTGGCCTTCGCCGTGGGGGTGGCCAGGTGGTCGCCGCCCCGCGCTCACCGGCCCAGGTAGACGTTCAGCACCAGGGCCACCGGGCCCGGGCAGGCCAGGGCGCCCACCACCACCGCTCGGGTGGCCGGGGCCAGGCCCATGCGCTTCAGGGCGTACCAGATCGCCGCCAGCACCGCTGCGGCCACGGCGAGGATTCCTGTCACCTGGAGGAGGAAGCCACCCGCCCCCGCCCCGTCGCCCTCCGCGGCTCCCCACATGGCGATCATCGCCACGACCACCAGGCACAAGCCCGTCGCTTGAACCGCTATCGCCCACAGAATCCCCGCCAGGATCTTCATGAGGCGGTTGTTCCGCGGCAGCGTGGAGTAGGTATACATCGAGGTGTCCTTCGAGCAGAGAGCTAGCTGAGCGGCAGGAGCCAGTGGGCGTCGTCGCGGTAGTCCGTCGGGGACGCCGTGAAGTCCAGGGACTCGGAGCCCGGCGGGACGTTGACGTGCATCTTCACCTTCACCTTCTGGTGAGGTGCGAGCCTGTCCGGGAACCAGGGGTTCTTGCGGTCGGCCGTGGGGCTCATGGGGCCGAAGGGCGTCATGCCGCCCGGGAGGATCTTCTTCTCGGTGCGGATGCCGTTCCAGGTGAGTTCGAGGGCCTTGTCCTGGTCGTTCACGTACGTGACCGTGTACTCGTAGGTCAGCTCGCCCTTCCTCAGCGCCACGTCGCCGGGCAGGCTCGGGACGCGGCGGGCCTTGCTCACCGTCACCTTCATGCCGTCCCGGTAGCGCGCCGTTCCGCCCGGTTTCAGCGGGGCCTCGTACTTGCCGCCCGGCGAGACCAGCTCCCCGGGACGGTCGTAGGCGTGGGACAGCGAGACGCAGAACCACACGATCGCGCCGAGCGAGACGAGCGCCGTGGCCGCCCCCAGCGCGAGGCCGGTGACCGCCGTGGTGCTCGAGGTCGCCTCGCCGCGCTTGGCCTTCGCGCGCCCTACGAAGCCGCAGACCGTGGCGACCAGGCCGATGGGAACGGCGAAGAGGACGCCCACGTACGTGGTGGTCGCCGCGACGGCCAGCACGGCCAGCATCAGAGCCGCCATGCCCACGCCGTTGGGCTGCTTCGGCATGAGGCCGGGGAGGTCCGGCAGCGGCTTCGTCAGCGGCTTCGTCTTCATGCATTGATCACACACGCCGCACGGGCCCTTGCGGGAGCGCCCGCTCACTCAAATCGGCCTGAGTAGTCGTACCCATGTTCGCCCTACGTAAGGTACGCATAAAGGGCTCCCTGAGGCCCTGTCACGGCTGATCGGGATGAGTGGGTTGAGCAAGAGAGTGGCGGCGATCGACGCGGAAGCGATGGTCGCCGAGGCGCGCAAGGCGTTCTTCGTGATGTTCGGCTTCCTGGCCGTGGTCTGGGCCGTGCAGCTGGCCAACTGGGGGAGCGACTACCGCTTCGCCCGCGACTTCGCCGTGATCGCCGGTAGGACCGGGAGCCTTCCCGACATTCTCACCGCCCCCTTCCTGCACCTGAGCTGGGAGCACATCGAGAGCAATTCCGGGCCGCTGTTCGTCTTCGGATTCCTCGCCGCCTATCGCGGGGTGGCGCGCTTCTTCGGACTGACGGCGCTGGTCGCCGTCGTCAGCGGGCTCACCATCTGGATGTTCGAAGGCGACGGCATCGGTACGGTCGGGGCCAGCGGGCTGGTCTTCGGGTACTTCGGCTACGTGGTCGTCCGCGGGTTCTTCGACCGGCACCTCATCGACAGCCTCGTCGGCATCGTCATGGGCGCCTCCTACGCCTACACCCTCACCCTGACCGTTCCCGGCACGCCCGGCATCAGCTGGCTCGGCCACCTCGGCGGGCTGGTCGGGGGCGTCATCGGCGCCTGGGTCTTCCGCGACCGGCGGGCCCCTGCCGCCGCCCCCGCCGCCACGTCGGCCGTCCCGGACGGCAGCAGCCCCGCCGGCCATCCCCGCGCGGACCTGCACAAGGAACTGCGCGACCTCGGACTGCTCTGATCTCCCGTAGCAGCTCGCCGAAGGGGCTCTTAGTCTGGTCACAGGGGTCGAATTACTTCGACCGAGGAGCCTCCCATGAGGAAGAACAGGAAGGGCGCCTGGCGCGCTACGGGAATCGTCACCGCATTCGCCACGGCCGCCGCGATCGTCTCCGCCAGCCCGGTTCAGGCTCAGCCCACCGCGGAACTGTCCGCGTGGATCACCGACGGCTGGGGTGGCGGAACGGTCACCAGCCAGCCGGCCGGGATCAACTGCCACACGACGGCATGGGACCCGTACTCGGGCAACGACCCGCCGGAGAACCCGACCGGCCCCTGCACCGCGAGCTTCGCGGTCGGAACGACGGTCACCTTCACCGCCACACCCGACCCGGGGTCCTACGTCAACTTCGGCCCCACGCCGAATCCCGTGACCGTGCGGAGCGGCTACAACTTCACGTGGGCGATGTTCTGCCCGAACGACGGTCTCTGTTCTGCGGGCTAGCGGTAGAGGCCGTGGCGGGAATCGAACCCACGTAACTCGCTTTGCAGGCGAGCCCCTAAGCCACTCGGGCACACGGCCGTGTTCACGTCGTCTCTTGCTTCCGACGACCATGACCCTACGGTCCTCCCCGCCCCGCTTCAATGGGGCTTTCAGCCCTGCCATATGGCCGACATGTGCTGTTCATATGCCCCCCTCGCGTCCCCTCACGTCCCCAGGAACGACTCCACCAGCGGGCGGAACATGTCCGGCTCGTCCACCCACGGGTAGTGCCCCACCTCGTGCAGCGGGCGCACCACCGCGCGGGGGAAGGAGGCGGCCACGGCCTCGCCCGCGCGCATGCCCGTCACCGCGTCGCGGTCGCCCGTGACGACCAGCACCGGGCACCGTACGTTCCGCAGCGCGCGCAGGAGGTCCAGGCGTGCCGGCTCGTCGACGCCCTGCCAGAAGCCGGCGCGGGGGACCGGGTTGAGCTGGTCGGGTTCGCCGGCGGCGTGGGCGCGCTGGGTGGGGGTCCAGCGGGCGTAGGCCATGGGGGCCGCGCGCAGGAGGAGGGAGCGGACCTCGGCCAGGTCGGTGGCGGCGGCCAGGGAGTGGACGGCCACGTAGGCGTCGACCCACCACTCCTCCGTGGCGCGGGACTCGAAGATCTCCTCGGCGTCCGTGGGGAGTTCGCCCTGGAGGCGGGAGCCGGGGGCGACCAGGACCAGATGGGTCAGGTATTCGCCGTGCGCGGCCGCGTACGCCTGGGCCGTCGCGCAGGCCGCGTCGTGGGCGAGCAGGGCGAAGCGGTCCAGCTCCAGGTGGTCGCGGAGCGACTCCAGGTCGTCGGCCAGGGCTGGGAAGGCGTACGCCGCCGGGTTCCGCGGTGGGGGAGAGGCGCCCGTGCCGCGGCTGTCGGGGACGATCAGGGTGTGGTGCGCGGACAGGCCCGCCAGGTCCCCCAGGTACGCGGCGTCCCGCCCCGGTCCTCCCGCCAGGCAGACCAGGGGCGGTCCGGCGCCGTCCCCCAGGACCCGGTAGTGCAATTCTGCTGCGTCGTATGAGACGTAGTGAGGCATAAAGCCACCATGCCGGATATCTCCCTTGATCCAGAAGCAACCCAGCCGTGACCGGCCCCGAACCCAAATTCCGCTTATGATTTCGGCGTGTTCGACTCCCGGCACATCAAGACCTTCCACGCGGTCGTCGCCGCGGGGTCGTACTCCGCTGCCGCCCGCGCCCTCGGCTACACCCAGCCCGCGATCACCCAGCAGATGAAGGCGCTGGAACGCGCGGTGGGCACCCCGCTGTTCACCCGCGTCGGACGGCGCATGCGGCTGACCGAGGCCGGCGAGGCGCTCGCCCGGCACGCCGAGGTCATCCTCGACAGCCTCACCGCTGCGCAACGGCAAATGAGCTCGCTGACCCGGCTGCGCGCCGGACGGGTGCGCGTGTGCGCGTTCCCCAGCGCCGGGGCCACCCTCATACCCGAGGCGCTGGCCCGCCTCGCCGCCGACCACCCGGGCGTACGGGTCGAGCTGCAGGAGGGCGAGCCGCCGGACTCGCTGCGCCGGCTGGTGCGCGGCGAATGCGACATCACCCTGGCCTTCACCTATCCCGGCCTGCACGAAGAGGTGCCCGACGAGCTCGTCGAAATACCGCTGTTCGAGGACCAGCTGACCGTTCTGCTGCCGGTGGGACACCCGCTCGCCCGCCGCCGCGCCGTCAAGCTCGCCGACCTGGCCGAGGAGCGCTGGATCGCCGGCTGTCTGCGCTGCCGCACCAACTTCCTCCACGAATGCGCCGAGCAGGGCTTCGCACCCGACATCGCATTCACAACGGACGACAACCTCGTCGTGCAGTCCCTCGTCGCCGAGGGGCTCGGCGTGGCGATGATGCCGGGGCTGGTGTTGTCCTTCCTCCGGCACGACAAGATCACCGGACGGGCCCTGGACCCGGCCTGCCGCCGTCAGGTCTCCGCCTACGTGCTGCGCGAGCACCTCCGCATCCCCGCCACCGCGCTCGTCCTCGACGAGCTGAAGGCCGTCGCCGCGCGCCGGGTCGGCTGCTGACCGCGGGCCCGCGCCCGCCCCATCCATAAGCGTACGTTTGCGACCCGGCAAAGAACTGTCGTTGGACGTGATGGATCAGCGGCCCCGACTCTGCACGTATGACCACACCCACCGCCGCACCCCCGACGACCGCGCGCCTCGGCCGGCTGGTCGGCGACGTCCGGGAGGCCGTAGGCCGCGGCCTGCCGCCCGACACGACGGCGTACCTCGTCGGCGAGCGGCTCGCGACCCACCTCGGCGCCGCGGACCTGCTCACCGCCGAACAGTGCGAGGGCGACCCCGACCGCTACCGCCAGCACGTGCTGCACGCCGAGCGGGACGGCAGCTTCTCCGTCGTCGCGCTCGTGTGGCTGCCCGGTCAGCAGACCTCCATCCACGACCACGTCTCCTGGTGCGTCACCGGCGTCCACCAGGGCACCGAGAGCGAGCGCCGCTACCGGCTCGTCCCCGAGGGGACGACCGCGCGCCTCGTGGCGACGGAGGACGTGGTCAACCACCAGGGCGACGTCTGCGGCTTCGCCCCGCCCGGCGACATCCACCGGGTGCGCAACGCCTGTTCGTCCGTGGCCATCTCGATCCACATCTACGGCGCCGACATCGCCCGCCTCGGCTCCAGCGTCCGGCGCGTCTACGACCTGCCCGCCGACGAGCTCTGATGGCGCTCCTCAGCTCGCAGCGGAACACCGCGGCGCCCACCCGGACGACATCCGCCCCGACACCCGCCCCGACCCCCGGCAAGCTGCCCGGCCTCGCCATGGCCGCCGCCGGCGTCGCCCTCGCCTGGGCGGTGCACCGGCTCGTACCCGCCGTCCCCATGCTCACCGCGGCCGTCGTCCTCGGCATCGCCGCCGCGCACCTGCCCGGCGTACGGGCCCGGGTGCGCGGCATCGGCAAGCCGGGCCTGACGCTGGCCGGCAAGCGGCTCATGCGCGTCGGCATCGTCCTGCTCGGGCTCAAGCTCAGCCTGGACGACGTCCTCGGGCTGGGCTGGGCCACCGTCGTCATGGTGGTCGCGGTGGTCGCCGCGACGTTCTTCGGGACGCTGTGGCTCGGCCGCCGCCTGGGGCTGCGCGGCGACCAGCCGCTGCTGATCGCCACCGGCTACTCGATATGCGGCGCCTCCGCGATAGGCGCGGTCAGCGAGGTCTCGGGCAGCGACGAGGAGGACGTGGCGACGTCCGTGGCGCTGGTGACGCTGTGCGGCACGCTCGCGATCGCGGTCCTGCCGCTGCTGCACCATCCGCTCGGCCTCGGCGACGCGCAGTTCGGCCGCTGGGCCGGGGCGAGCGTGCACGACGTCGGACAGGTCGTGGCCACCGCCCAGACCGCGGGCCCGGCGGCCCTCGCCGACGCGGTGCTGGTCAAGCTGATGCGGGTGGCGCTGCTCGCCCCGCTGGTCGCGGCGGTGGTGGTCTCCGTACGCGCCCGCCGCGCCCGCAGTACGGGGGATGGTGCCGGCGCCGGGAAGGCGTCCGGCAAGCGGCCGCCGCTCGTGCCGCTCTTCGTGCTCGGCTTCCTCGCCATGGTGGCCGTACGGACCACCGGCTGGCTGCCCGGCAGCGCCCTCGACCTCGCCCAGCACGCCCAGGAACTGCTCCTCGCCGCCGCCCTCTTCGGCCTCGGCAGCGCGGTGCACCTGCCGACCCTGACCCGCACCGGCGGACGGGTCGCCGCGCTGGGGCTGTGCTCGTGGATCGTCATCGCCGGCGCGTCGTACGGCGGAGTCCTCCTCACCACCTGAGGTCCGCCGCGAAACGAGGGGGGAACCCAGGAGGGGACGGGGCCCGGCCGTGCGCCGGGCCCCGCCGGGTTCACTGCGCGTAGATCTCGGTCATCTCCGTGATCTTGTTGCCGGAGCCGACGGCGACGTCGTAGAAGTTCGCTCCCCAGCAGAACTCCTCGCCCTTCGTCTTCTGCGCCTGCCCGCCGTCGTACTGCTTGCCGTCCGGGTCGGCGCACGTCTTCACGTGCGCGATGCCGGTCTTCGGGCCTTCCTTGTCGGTGCGGGCCTGCTGGCCCTGGTCCTTCGTGATCACCGTGACCTTGGCGTCGGGGGAGAACGAGAAGGTCTTCAGCGCCCCCTCCGGACGGTAGGCGGCCCCGCTCGCCGTCGGGTTGCACTTGCTGTCCTTGGCGATGACGTTGTTCATCGCGCCTTCGACGTTGCTGACCCAGACGACCTTGTGGCCCTCGGCGAGGGTCGGGCAGTTGCCCCTGTTGCCGTTGGCTCCCCGGTCGTTCCGGCGGCCGCCGGGACGAGCGCCCTGGTCGGACTGCTGGGGCGCCTCGGCGACCTGCGAGGGCTCGGAACCGGACTCGGCGCTTTTGTCGTCCTCGGGTCCGCAGGCGGTCAGCCCCAGTGCGGCCGAGACGAACAGAGCGGTGGCGAAGACGTGCCGGATGGAAATGATGTTCCCCAAATAATGATGCTGCACGGCCCGATGGGCGTGCGACGTGCGTAAGTTGACCGGCTGTCAGCATAAAATGCGCCGCTGGTAAGTGGTCTAGTCCAGTCTGTAGTCATGGACATGGTGATCTTGTCCAGAGTGGCCTCCGGCACGGGGCCTTCGACCTAGGGCCTACGGACGACAAGAATCCGTTCCCGGGCCGGGCTCGCACCGCCTCCCGGCTCCCTACGCTGACTCCATGACCGCCCCCGACGCAGACGCCGCCCCATCCGTCCCCGTCCCCGGTCCCGGCACGGCCGCCGAATGCACCGACTCCACCGGCGGGGTGCTCGGCCGTCGCTACCGGGCCCTGACCCTCGGCATCATCTCCGTCGTCTCCCTCATCGCCTTCGAGGCGAGCGCGGTCAACACCGCGATGCCGGTCGCGGCCCGGGCCCTCGACGGCATCGAGCTGTACGCCTTCTCCTTCTCCGCCTTCTTCACCGCGAGCCTCTTCGCCATGGCCCTGTCGGGGGAGTGGAGCGATCGCGCCGGCCCCCTCGCGCCGCTGTTCACCGGCATCGCCGCCTTCGGCGCCGGCCTGGTGGGCGCGGGCTCGGCACAGCGGATGTGGATGTTCGTCGCCGCGCGCGGTGTGCAGGGCATCGGCGCCGGCCTGGTGATCGTCGCCCTGTACGTGGTGGTGGGGCGGGCCTATCCCGAGCGGCTGCGGCCGGCGGTGATGGCGTCGTTCTCGGCGGCGTGGGTGGTGCCCGTGATCGTCGGGCCGCTGGTCGCCGGAACGGTCACCGAGAACCTCGGCTGGCGCTGGGTGTTCCTGGCCATCCCCGTACTGATACTGCTCCCGCTCGCCGTCATGCTGCCGGCCCTGCGGTCGCTGCCGCCCGCCGACCGTACGGGCACGGCGGACCGCCGCCGGATCCTGCTCGCGCTCGGCGTCGCCGCCGGGGCGGGGCTGCTGCAGTACGCCGGCCAGGACCTGCGGCCCCTCGCCGCCGTTCCGGCCGCCGCCGGACTCGCCCTGCTCGTCCCGTGCGTGCGCCGGCTGCTGCCCGCCCGCACCTTCCTGGCCGGGCGCGGCCTGCCGTCGGTCGTGCTGCTGCGCGGCATCGCCCAGGGGTCGTTCCTGGCCGCCGAGAGCTTCGTGCCGCTGATGCTGGTGACCGAGCGGGGGCTGTCGGCCACGATGGCCGGGCTCTCCCTCACCGGCGGCGGGCTGACCTGGGCCCTCGGCTCGTACACCCAGAGCCGCTCCCGCATGGAGCCCTACCGCGAGCGGATGATGAGCCTCGGCATGCTGCTGCTGGCGCTCGCCGTCGCGCTGGCCCCCGCCGTGCTGATCGGGGCGGTGCCCGTGTGGACCGTCGCCCTCGCGTGGATCGTGGGCGGGTACGGGATGGGGCTGACGATCTCCAGCGGGGCGGTGCTGTTGCTCCGGCTGTCGCGGGCGGGGGAGGAAGGGGCCAATTCCGCTTCGCTGCAGGTGTCGGATGCGCTCGGGAGCATTGTGCTGGTGGGGGTGGCGGGGGTGCTGTTCGTTGTGTGCGGGGGTGGGGCGACGGGGGTGGGGGATGGGGGTGCGGCTGCGCCGCCGGCTGCGTTTGTCGCTGTCTTCGCGTTGGCGGCGGGGAGCGCGGTGGTGGGGGCGTACGTGGCCACTCGGCTGCGGCCTCGGGGGTGAGGGTTCTTTCCCCCACCCCGCCCCTTCCCGTAACCGGGGGCTCCGCCCCCGGACCCCCGGTCCTCAAACGCCGGACGGGCTTTTTGTCGCCCGGCGGGCCTTGTTCGGAGGTGTGTGACCTCGGTCCCACCCTTGGGTGAGCCCGGGTCGTACCACACGGGAGCCGCCGCGGACGCGGGTAGGCTGACGCGGTTGCCGATCGCCGAGTCAGCCGACGGAGACCGTGACTACCACCACCGCCAATCACCATCTCTCGCCCGCCTTCCCCGGCAGGGCCCCCTGGGGTACCGCGAACAAGCTGCGCGCCTGGCAGCAGGGCGCCATGGAGAAGTACGTCCAGGCCCAGCCGCGCGACTTCCTGGCCGTCGCCACCCCGGGCGCCGGAAAGACCACCTTCGCCCTCACCCTCGCCTCGTGGCTGCTGCACCACCACGTCGTCCAGCAGGTCACCGTGGTCGCGCCCACCGAGCACCTGAAGAAGCAGTGGGCCGAGGCCGCGGCCCGCATAGGCATCAAGCTCGACCCCGAGTACAGCGCCGGGCCGCTCGGCCGCGAGTACCACGGCGTCGCCGTCACCTACGCCGGCGTGGGCGTACGCCCGATGCTGCACCGCAACCGCTGCGAGCAGCGCAAGACGCTCGTCATCCTCGACGAGATCCACCACGCCGGTGACTCCCGCTCCTGGGGCGAGGCGTGCCTGGAGGCGTTCGAGCCAGCCACCCGCCGCCTCTGCCTGACCGGAACGCCCTTCCGTTCCGACACCAACCCCATCCCCTTCGTCACCTACGAAGAGGGCAACGACGGCATCCGCCGCTCCTCCGCCGACTACACCTACGGCTACGGCAACGCCCTGGCCGACAACGTCGTGCGGCCGGTCATCTTCCTCTCCTACAGCGGCAACATGCGCTGGCGCACCAAGGCGGGCGACGAGCTGGAGGCCCGGCTCGGCGAGCCCATGACCAAGGACGCCGTCTCCCAGGCCTGGCGCACGGCCCTGGACCCGCGCGGCGACTGGATGCCGAACGTGCTGCGCGCCGCCGACAAGCGGCTGTCCGAGGTCCGCAAGTCCATCCCCGACGCGGGCGCCCTCGTCATCGCCTCCGACCAGGAGTCGGCCCGCGCCTACGCCAAGCTCATCCGGGAGATCACCGGCGAGGGCGCCACGCTCGTCCTGTCCGACGACTCCGGCGCCTCGCAGCGCATCGACGACTTCTCCCACTCCGACGACCGCTGGATGGTCGCCGTCCGCATGGTGTCGGAGGGCGTGGACGTGCCGCGGCTGGCGGTCGGCGTGTACGCGACGACGATCTCCACGCCGCTGTTCTTCGCCCAGGCCGTCGGCCGCTTCGTGCGCTCGCGCCGGCGCGGCGAGACCGCGTCCGTCTTCGTGCCCACGATCCCGACGCTGCTGACCTTCGCCAACGAGATGGAGGTCGAGCGGGACCACGTCCTCGACAAGCCCAAGAAGGAGGGCGAGGAGGACCCGTACGCCGAGTCCGAGAAGGAGCTCGCCGAGGCCGAGAAGCAGCAGGACGAGGACACCGGCGAGAACGACCAGCTCTCCTTCGAGGCCCTCGAGTCCGAGGCCGTCTTCGACCGCGTCCTCTACGACGGCGCCGAATTCGGCATGCAGGCCCACGCCGGCAGCGAGGAGGAGCAGGACTACCTCGGCATCCCCGGCCTGCTCGAACCCGACCAGGTCCAGCTGCTGCTCCAGAAGCGCCAGGCCCGGCAGATCGCGCACAGCCGCAAGCGGCCCGACGCCGAGGTCGACCTGCTGGAGCTCCCGGCGGAGCGGCGGCCGGTGGTCACGCACAAGGAGATGCTGGAGCTGCGCAAGCAGCTGAACACGCTCGTCGGCGCGTACGTCCACCAGAGCGGCAAGCCGCACGGCGTGATCCACACCGAGCTGCGCCGCGTCTGCGGCGGACCGCCGAGCGCCGAGGCGACCGCGGGGCAGCTGAACGAGCGCATCAAGAAGGTGCGCGAGTGGGCCACGCGGATGAAGTGACGCGGATGAAGCAGTGAGCGGGGTCCGGACCAAGGGTCCGGGCCCCGTTTTCGTTCCGTCGCCGTCGCCCGGCCGCCGGAGTCGGACAACCGGCAGCACCACCCCCAAATCCCCCCTGCAGTGCCCGGATTGTGGGCAGACCCTTCCGCTGAGCGGACCGGCGGCGCTACGGTGCCGGTCACGCACACGCCCCGTGGCAGCGCCGCCGCGGAGCGCAGCCGGATCATGCGTCAACGGCCGGCGGCCTCTCCTCGCGCGCTGCCGGACGGGACCGGCGGCGCACCCCCACCGCGGCGAGGGCCGCCACTCATCGGAGGAGGGGCGTCGTGACCGCGGAGACTTCGCAGACGCTCGACAGGGGACTGCGTGTCCTCAAACTGCTCGCCGACACCGATCACGGTCTGACCGTCACCGAGCTGTCCACCAAGCTCGGCGTCAATCGCACGGTCGTCTACCGTCTGCTGGCCACCCTGGAGCAGCACGCGCTCGTACGCCGGGACATCGGCGGCCGGGCCCGGGTGGGGCTCGGGGTCCTGCGGCTCGGACGGCAGGTGCACCCGCTCGTGCGGGAGGCCGCCCTGCCCGCCCTGCGGTCGCTGGCCGAGGACCTCGGGGCCACCGCACACCTCACGCTCGTCGACGGCGCCGAGGCGCTCGCGGTCGCCGTCGTCGAGCCGACCTGGACCGACTATCACGTGGCCTACCGCACCGGGTTCCGACACCCCCTGGACCGTGGTGCGGCAGGGCGGGCGATCCTCGCCGCCCGCCGGGGCGAGGTCGACAACCCCGGGTACGCGCTCACCCACGGCGAGCTGGAGGCCGGGGCGAGCGGGGCCGCGGCACCGCTGCTCGGGGTGTCCGGGATCGAGGGCAGCGTGGGAGTGGTCATGCTCGCCGACTCGGTGCCCCAGCGGGTCGGGACCCGGGTCATGGAAGCCGCGAAGGAGGTGGCCGACGCCCTGCGCTAGGCGCGCGGAGCGCGCCGAGGACGGTCCCCGCGGCGCCCGGCCGGGCCCCGGCCCGGCCCCGCGCCGCGGGATCGCCTGCGCGGAGCATCCGGTCCTGTGCCGCGTGATGGCCCGCGCGGTGCCCGCCCGGCTCGGTGCCGCGTGATCGCCTGCGCGGTGCCCGCCCGGCTCGGTGCGGCGCGATCGCCCGCGCGGTGCCCGGCCGCCCCGTGCCGCAGGCCCGCACGCAGGCACGGCGCCCGCCCCCCCCCACGCGGCCCGCGTGCCCCCGTCGTCGCTCGTGTGAACTAGATTCGCAGCATGCCAGCTGCCGCCACCTCGTCCGCGCCGTCCGCGTCGCCCGCCAAGACGGCGCGTACCCGGACCCTCGCCCTCTGCGCCGCGCCCGTCGTCGCCCTGTTCGCGGTCGCCGCGCTCGTTCCGCTGCCCTTCGTCATCGCCCAGCCGGGGTCGACGACGGCGAACGTCCTCGGCGAGCACAAGAACAAGCCGGTGATCACGATCACCGGTGCGAAGACCCGCAGCACCAGCGGGCAGCTGCGCATGACCACCATCGAGGCCACCGGCCCGGACACCGACATCAGCCTGCAGACCGTGATCAGCAGCTGGTTCCGCACCGACCGGGCCGTGATGCCGTACGACGCCGTCTACCCCGCCGGTCAGTCCGACGAGGAGATCGAGCGGCACAACGTCGCCGAGATGAAGAAGTCGCAGGACTCCGCCGCCCAGGCCGCCCTGGCGTATCTGCACCGGTCGCCCAAGGACGTCAAGGTGGAGCTCAGCCTCGCCGACGTCGGCGGCCCCAGCGCCGGGCTGCTCTTCGCGCTCGGCGTCGTCGACAAGCTCGACGGCGACGGCCGCGGCGGCGACCTGACCGGCGGGCGCACCATCGCGGGCACGGGCACCATCGAGCCCGACGGGACGGTCGGCGCGGTCGGCGGCGTCTCGCTCAAGACGCAGGCGGCCCGGCGGGACGGCGCCACCGTCTTCCTCGTGCCCAAGGGGGAGTGCTCGGAGGCGCAGGCCGAGCTGCCCAAGGGGCTGCAGCTGGTTCCGGTGACCGGCCTGAAGGACGCGGTCACCTCCCTGCGGGCGCTGGCCTCCGGCGGCCGGGTGCCAACCTGCTGAGCGCCGGCGGGCCCGGCCGGCTCAGTCCTCCGAGGCCTGCTTGACCAGCGGGATGATCCGCAGCGGCACCGGGTTCTCCATGACGATCGCCGTGGAGGCCCGGACGATGCCGTCGAAGCCCACCACCTTGTCGATCACCCGCTGGAGGTCCGCGTTCGAGCGGGCCACCAGCCGGCACAGCATGTCGCCGTGCCCCGTCGTGGTGTGCAGCTCCAGCACCTCGGGAACCGTCGCCAGGTGGCTACGCACGTCCGCGCCCTGCCCCTGCTTGATCTCCAGCGTCGCGAACGCCGTCACCGGATAGCCCAGCGCCGCCGGGTCCACGTCCGGCCCGAAACCGCGGATCACCCCCTGCGACTGCAGCCGGTCCAGCCGCGCCTGCACCGTCCCGCGCGCCACGCCCAGGCGCCGCGAGGCCTCCAGGACCCCGATGCGGGGCTCGTGCGCGAGCAGCTCCAGCAGCCTGCCGTCCAAACGATCGATCACCATGGCCCACCTCCCATAGTCATCCTGCACACAACGCCCGGTGTTACCGCGCGAACGCTGTACACAATGCCCAGTGAATACACAAACTATTGCGCACCTTGTGGATCGGCGAGACGCTGCGGCCATGACTCAGACCACGGATCACACCCCTCACACCGCACGGCAGGCGGACCCCTTCCCGGTCAAGGGGATGGACGCGGTCGTCTTCGCCGTCGGCAACGCCAAGCAGGCCGCGCACTACTACTCCACCGCCTTCGGCATGAAGCGCGTCGCCTACCGCGGGCCGGAGAACGGCAGCCGCGAGACCGCGAGCTACGTCCTGGAGTCCGGCGGCGCCCGGTTCGTCTTCACCACCGTGATCAAGCCGGCCACCGACCACGGCCGCTTCCTCGCCGAGCACGTGGCCGAGCACGGCGACGGCGTCGTGGACCTCGCCATCGAGGTGCCGGACGCCCGTGCCGCGTACGCCTACGCCGTCGAGCACGGCGCCACCGGCCTGGAGGCCCCGTACGAGCTGAAGGACGAGCACGGCACGGTCGTCCTCGCCTCCATCGCCACCTACGGCAAGACCCGCCACACCCTCGTCGAGCGCTCCGGCTACACCGGCCCGTACCTGCCCGGCTACGTCGCCGCCGACCCGATCGTCGAGCCCGGCGAGCGCCGCTTCCAGGCCATCGACCACTGCGTCGGCAACGTCGAGCTCGGCAAGATGGACGAGTGGGTCGCCTTCTACAACAACGTCATGGGCTTCACCAACATGAAGGAGTTCGTGGGCGACGACATCGCCACCGAGTACTCCGCGCTCATGTCGAAGGTCGTCGCGGACGGCACCCGCAAGGTGAAGTTCCCGCTCAACGAGCCGGCCATCGCCAAGAAGAAGTCGCAGATCGACGAGTACCTGGAGTTCTACAACGGCCCCGGCGTGCAGCACATCGCGCTGGCCACGAACGACATCGTCGCCACGGTACGGGCCATGCGGGCCGCGGGCGTGCAGTTCCTGGACACCCCGGACTCCTACTACGACACGCTCGGCGAGTGGGTCGGCGAGACCCGGGTGCCCGTCGAGACCCTGCGCGAGCTGAAGATCCTCGCCGACCGCGACGAGGACGGCTATCTGCTGCAGATCTTCACCAAGCCGGTCCAGGACCGCCCGACCGTCTTCTTCGAGATGATCGAGCGCCATGGCTCCATGGGCTTCGGCAAGGGCAACTTCAAGGCGCTGTTCGAGGCCATCGAGCGCGAGCAGGACAAGCGCGGCAACCTCTGACCCTGCCGGGAGCGTCCTCAATCTCCCCCAGCTACCGCTGGGAGGTGCCCCCAGACGGGCTGGAAAATCCAGCCCGTCCGGCGATTGAGGACCGGGGTCCGGGGCGGAGCCCCGGTTACGGGAAGGGGCGGGTAGGGGAAAGATCCCCCCATGGACGAACTGATCAAGTTACTGCGAGAGCGGCTCCCGGCCGAAGCCCTCGTCACCGACCCCGACGTCACCGCCTCGTACGCCAACGACATGGCCGGCTTCTGCGAGGCCGGCACCCCCGCCGTCGTCGTCCTGCCCCGCACCGTCGAGCAGGTGCAGCACGTCATGCGGACCGCCACCGCGCTGCGCGTGCCCGTCGTCCCGCAGGGCGCCCGCACCGGGCTGTCCGGGGCGGCCAACGCCAGCGACGGCTGCATCGTGCTCTCGCTCCTCAAGATGGACCGGATCATCGAGATCGACCCTGTCGAGCGGATCGCCGTCGTCGAGCCGGGCGTCGTCAACGCCGTCCTGTCCCGGGCCGTCGCCGAGCACGGCCTGTGCTACCCGCCCGACCCCTCGAGCTGGGAACAGTGCACCATCGGCGGCAACATCGGCACCGCCTCCGGCGGACTGTGCTGCGTCAAGTACGGCGTGACCGCCGAGTACGTCCTGGGCCTGGACGTCGTCCTCGCCGACGGGCGGCTGCTCACCACCGGCCGCCGCACCGCCAAGGGCGTCGCCGGCTACGACCTCACCCGCCTCTTCGTCGGCTCCGAGGGCAGCCTGGGCGTGGTCGTCCGGGCCGTCCTGGCGCTGCGGCCCGCCCCGGCCGAACAGCTGGTGCTGGCCGCCGAGTTCCCCTCCGTCGCCGCCGCCTGCGAGGCCGTACGGCAGATCATGCAGCGCGGACACGCCCCCTCACTGCTGGAGCTGATGGACGGCACGACCGTCAAGGCCGTCAACTCCATGGCGAAGATGGGCCTTCCGGAATCCACCGAGGCCCTCCTGCTCGCCGCGTTCGACACCCCCGACCCCGCGCCCGACCTCGCCGCCGTCGCCGCGCTGTGCACGGCCGCCGGCGCCACCGAGGTCGTACCGGCCGAGGACCCCGCCGAGTCGGAACTGCTCCTGCAGGCCCGCCGGCTGTCCCTGCCCGCGCTCGAGCGGCTCCGGCCCGCCACGATGATCGACGACGTCTGCGTCCCACGCGGCCGGCTCGCCGCCATGCTGGAGGGCACCGCCGCCATCGGGCGCGCCTACGGGCTGACCATCGCCGTCTGCGCCCACGCCGGCGACGGCAACACCCACCCCGTCGTCTGCTTCGACCCGGCCGACCCCGACGAGGCGCGCCGGGCCCGTGAGTCCTTCGACGAGATCATGGCCCTGGGCCTGGAACTGGGCGGCACCATCACCGGCGAGCACGGGGTGGGCCTGCTGAAGAAGGACTGGCTCGCCCGGGAGGCCGGGCCGGTGGCCATGGAGATGCAGCGCGGCATCAAGGCCGTCTTCGACCCGCTCGGCCTGCTCAACCCCGGCAAGGTCCTCTAGGCGTCCGAGGCCAGCAGCTCCCGCAGGGCCTCGTCCAGGTCGAGCCACTCGCGCTCCTCGCCCGGCGGCACGGTCCTCAGGGTGCGGCCCAGCCATCCCCAGACCACCCGCGCCGGCGCCTTGAGCAGCGCCTGGCCCTCCGGCGAGGACAGCGCGACGCACACCACGGCGTGCCCCCGGTCCCGCATGGGGAACACCCGCACGTCCCCCTCCCCGGCGGCCCGGTGCGCGCCCTCCCGCAGCAGGTCACGGGCGAACGTCCAGGTCACCGGCTTCTGCGAGGTGATGTGAAAGGTGACGTGGACGGCGTAGGGGTCCTCGGTCCGGTAGACCAGCCGGGCGGCGACCGGCGTGCTGCGCTCCGGCGACAGCACCATGTCCAGCATCAGTTCGCGTTCCACCACGGTGTGCATGTGTGCGCCCTCTCTCCTCGGGATCGGCACCAGGAGAGAGGGGCCGGGGCGGCCGTCATGACGCGACTTCGCGCGATTTCTTCGCGACCCGGATGTTCGTACGTTCTTTCGCGCATATCTCGTTCGGGTGTCGTGCGTCCGGCGGTGGAACCCCCGGGGCTTCGCCCGAAGGCAGTCTTTCTTCCGGTCTCCTTCGTCCGGCGGCTCCGCTCTTCGTTAGTGTCATGCAGGGGCGGACGGAGGTGTCCGCCCGGACGCTGTGGGAGCCGGAGACGGCGGATAGGTCAAGTGTGTTGTGCATGAACGGAGTTTGGGGCATTGATGACCTCTCCTGACGGCCCCGGGGACACCCCTCGCGAGGGCTATTACCCCGACCCGTCCATTCCCGGCTACATCCGCTACTGGAGCGGCACGGCCTGGGTGCCCGGCACCAGCCGGCCCGCCCCGGCCGAGGGCGAGCCCATGCCGGCGCCGCCCGTCTCGGTGGCCGCCGCGCCGCTGCCCGCGCTCGCCGCCCCCGTGCCGCCGACGCCGCGGCCGGCCCCGCGGGCGACGGGCGGCCAGGCACCGGACGAGACGGGCCCGGTGTTCCTCGACGAGGAGCCGGAGCCCGCCCCGGCCCGCGCCGAGGCACCCGCCGCCTGGCAGGCGGATGCCGCCCGGCAGGACGGCTTCGGCGGCGAGAAGGACCGCCGCGTCTCCTGGGGCGGCACGCCCGAGGGACAGGGCAACGGCGGTGGCAAGGTCGGCGACGGCCCCGCCCCCGCGCTGCCCAAGGCCCGGGACCCGCGCCTGCCCGACACGCCCGCCAAGGAGCCCGCGGCGCCTCCCGCCGGCGGGACCGGCGCCCCCGGTCAGGGCACCCTCACGCTGCGGCCCAAGCCCCACGGCGCCGCCCCCGGCGGCCCGCCCGCGCCCCTGCCCGCGGCGGAGCCGCGCCCGGCCGCGGCCCCCGCCGCCGCACAGGCCGCCCCGACGGCGTGGAACGGTCCGCGCGCCCAGGAGGCGCCGGCCGAGCCCGAGGCCGCCTCCCTCCCGGCCCGGCGCCGGGAGTCCGCCCCCGTCCCGGCCGACCGGCCGCGCCAGGTGGGCTGGGCCCAGCAGGTGCAGCAGCTCGCCCAGCAGCAGCCGCCCGGCGGGGCCGAGGCGGCCCTGGCCTGGAAGCCGCCCAAGGACGACCCCTTCCTGCTGGCCGCGCAGGCCCAGGGCCGGCCCGCCGCGCTCGGCCGGCGCCTCGCCGCCCGGCTGCTCGACACGGTCGTCCTCGGCGGTGCCGTGGGGGCCGTCGCCGCTCCGCTGTGGGGCAAGTCGGTCGAGCACATCGACGCCAAGCTCGAGGAGGCCCGGCAGAGCGGCGAGACCGTCACGGTCTGGCTGCTCGACGGCACCACGGGCACCTACCTGGCGATCGTGCTGGCGGTCCTGCTGGTCGGCGGCGTGCTCTACGAAGCGCTGCCGACGGCCAAGTGGGGGCGCACGCTGGGCAAGAAGCTGTTCGGGGTGCGCGTGCTCGACATCGAGTCCCACGACACGGTCCGCTTCGGGGCCGCGCTGCGCAGGTGGCTGGTCTACGGCCTGCTGGGTGTCCTCGCCGTGGGCGTCTTCAACGTGCTGTGGTGCCTGTTCGACCGGCCGTGGCGGCAGTGCTGGCACGACAAGGCGGCCCGTACGTTCGTGGCGGCGGCGAAGGGCTGACGCGCCGGGCTGACTCGAACGGCATACGGCCGGATGCGGGAACCGCGGGCCTGCGGTCCACTGGGGCCATGAGCACCGACCAGCCGCAGGGCGACGACCCTTTCCAGAAGCGGCCTCCGGAGCCGGAGTCCTCCCAGCCGCCGCCCTACCCGGGCTCCGGGAGCGGCGGCACGACAGGCGGCCCGTACGGTGGCGCCGGCGGCCCCCAGGGCGGCGCTCCGTACGGCGGTGGCGGTCCCGGCAATCCCTACGGGGACCAGTTCGGTGCCGCCGACCCGCTGGCGGGGATGCCGCCGCTGGCCAGCCGCTTCCGGCGGCTGATCGCGCGGATCATCGACGGGCTCATCGTCAGCATCCCGGTCAGCGTGGTCTTCTCGCTGGCGACCTGGAACTACAACCCGTGGAACGACCAGGGCAAGTCCACGGGCCTGTCCATCATCATCGCGGTCGTCTACTTCGTCTACGAGGGCCTGATGCTGACCACGCGCGGTCAGACGCTGGGCAAGATGGCGATGAAGATCCGGGTCGCGATGCTGGACAACGGCGCCATTCCCGAGGGCCAGCCCGGCTGGACGCGCGCCGCCGTCTACTCCCTGCCCGAGATCGTGCCGTGCTGCGGCTTTGTGTTCTGGCTGGTGAACGTGTTGTGGTGCACGTGGGACCAGCCGTACCACCAGTGCATTCACGACAAGGCGGCCAAGACCGTGGTGGTCTCAACCGTGCAGTGAGTGCTCCCCCACGCCCGCGGGGGCCTGGCCCGCGTGCGCGGGCGTGCGCCGTTCGGGCAACGGGGGCGTGGCGGACGCCCGTTGGCGCGGCGTCCGTACGGTCATGGCGACGGTCAGGCCGAGCGCGAGAGCGGTCAGTGCGACGGCCGCGACGGCGATCCCCGACCTGGCCTGCGACAGCAGCAGCATGGCGAGGGTCGAGAAGACTACGGTGGCCGATCCGTAAGCGATCTGTGCAGGAGTCGGACGCGGCATGGCGGGATCCGTCCTCAAGGCAAGGGCAACGGTATGGGGGGAGTGCGGAGTCGGCTGGTACGTACCGTTGGTACATACCGCAATCGACTCTACGGTGCTCTCTGCCCGAGGGGAACTGGCGGTAAGCGTGACCTAACCCACGGTACTGGGAGCATCAGGGGCGCACGGGGTCATCGCCTCGTCAGGAAATGAGACCGGCGCGCCCGTTGTCGCCCGATATCCGTAACTTAAAGGCCGGATAACGTACTTCCTCTGATCGCTGCAGTCAAGATCTGTTTTTTCTTGTCTCCCTCCGGTCAAATACCTCCACAGTTGTTACTGGGGAGGACATTCACAAGTGAAGATCAGTCAACGGAGGGTCGCCAGATCCGCCGCTGCGGCCGTGGTGATCGCGGCCCTCGGCACGGGCGCCGTGGCGGCGGGAACCGCGCAGGCGGCGGGCGTGACCGGCCCGTCCGGCGCGGACCAGGGACCCGCCTCCATCCAGCGTCAGGACCCGGCACAGGTCAAGCGTGGTGCGGAGCACGACCTCAAGGGCCCGTTCAGCAAGAAGCAGGAAGAGCAGCGCAAGGCGGCACTGCAGCAGCTCGTCGCAGGGGATGCGAAGACGGAGCAGCGCGGCGCCTCGAAGGTCGTCCAGCTCGGCAAGGGGAAGTACGTCGAGCTCGGCCGCGAGAAGACCGACAAGATCTTTACGATCCTGGTCGACTTCGGCGACAAGGTCGACGACACGACCATGTACGACCCGGACGGGCCGGACGGCCCGAAGCCGCCCGTCAAGAAGTACGGCGGCAAGCCCGGCCCCGCCCACAACCAGATAGTCCAGCCGGACCGTGCGAAGGACAACAGCACGGCCTGGCAGAAGGACTACAACCGCGAGTACTTCCAGGACCTCTACTTCTCGCACGACGAGAACAAGGAGTCCCTGGCCAAGTACTACGAGAAGCAGTCGTCCGGCCGCTACTCCGTCGACGGCACCGTCACCGACTGGGTGAAGGTGCAGTCCAACGAGGCCCGTTACGGCTCGAACTACTGCGGCTCCACCAACTGCCCCAGCGCCTGGGACCTCGTGCGCGACGGCGTCAACCAGTGGGTCAAGGACCAGAAGGCCGCCGGCCGCAGCGACGCGGACGTCAAGGCGGAGCTGGCGAAGTTCGACCAGTGGGACCGCAACGACTTCGACGGCGACGGCAACTTCAACGAGCCCGACGGCTACATCGATCACTTCCAGATCGTGCACGCCGGCGAGGACGAGTCCGCGGGCGGCGGCGCCCAGGGCAAGGACGCCATCTGGGCGCACCGCTGGTACGCCTACGGCTCCGACGCCGGCAAGACCGGCCCGGCGAACAACAAGGCCGGCGGCACCCAGATCGGCGACACCGGTCTGTGGGTCGGCGACTACACCATGCAGCCCGAGAACGGCGGACTCGGCGTCTTCGCCCACGAGTACGCCCACGACCTGGGCCTGCCCGACGAGTACGACACCACCGGCACCGGTGAGTCCTCCGTCGACTTCTGGTCCCTGATGTCCTCCGGTTCCTGGCTCGGCCGGGGCAAGGACACCATCGGCGACCTGCCCGGCGACATGAGCGCCTGGGACAAGCTGCAGCTCGGCTGGCTCAACTACGGCAAGGCCAAGGCCGCGACGAAGTCGACCCACAAGCTGGGCGTCGCCGAGTACAACACCAAGGACAAGCAGGCGGTCGTCGTCGACCTGCCCGCCAAGAAGGTCACCGCCGAGGTCGTCAAGCCGGCCGAGGGCGCCAAGCAGTGGTGGAGCGGCGCCGGCGACGACCTGAAGAACACCCTCTCCCGGTCCGTCGACCTCACCGGCAAGTCCAAGGCCTCCCTGGACCTGTCCGGCTGGTGGGACATCGAGGAGAACTACGACTACCTCTACACCGAGGTCTCCACGGACGGCGGCGCCAACTGGACGCCCGTCGACGGCACCGCCGACGGCAAGGCCATCACCCGTGACGGCGGCGACAAGCCGGCCCTGACCGGTGTCTCGGGCGCGTACAAGAAGCTCTCCTTCCCGCTCGACGCCTACGCGGGCAAGAAGATCGACGTGCGCTTCCGCTACCAGACGGACGGCGGCGCCGGCGGCAAGGGCTTCACGGCCGACGCCATCACCCTGACCGCCGACGGCAAGGCCCTGGTCACCGACGGCGCCGAGGGCGACGACAACGGCTGGACGGTGAAGGGCTTCTCGCGCATCGGCGCCTCCTTCACCAAGGAGTACCCGCAGTACTACATCGCCGAGAACCGCCAGTACGTGTCGTACGACAAGACCCTCAAGGTCGGCCCGTACAACTTCGGCTGGCGCACGGCGAAGCCGGGCTGGGTGGAGCACTTCCCGTACCAGAACGGCCTGCTGGTCTGGCTGTGGGACACCTCGCAGAAGGACAACAACGTCGGCGAGCACCCGGGTTCGGGCCGCATCCTGCCGGTGGACGCGCACCCGAAGGCCGAGAAGTGGTCGGACGGCTCGCTCATGCGCAACCGCTTCCAGGCGTACGACTCGACCTTCAGCTGGTACCCGACCGAGGGCTACACCGTCCACAAGGACGGCGTCGCCACCCGCGTCAAGGGCAAGATGGGCGTTCCGGTCTTCGACGACCACAAGAACACCTACTACGACGAGGCGAACCCCACGGGCGCGGTCAAGCTGACCGACACCAACACCCGCATCAAGATCCTCACCGAGGCCCTCACCGGCTCCACGATGACGATCCAGGTGGGCCCCTCCACCAAGTGACCCGTCAGTAGCGGCATCGCCGCAGGTCACGCACGTATCGGCCGTCGCCCCCTAGCGGGCGGCGGCCGTTCGCGCCGACAATGCCTCCCATGATGGTCTTATTGACACCCTTACGCGCAGGGGAGAAGTGAGGCGCATGGCAGGCGGTGGATTCGCCAGGCTTCCCGACGGCAGCGTGGTCGTCGCCCTGTCCCTGGCCGGCCCGCCCGACGGCGGTGTCCGCCCCGGGGAGCGCGTCCGCGTGCTCGTCCACGCCGCGAACCGCCAGCGGGCCCTCACCCGGCTGCGCAACCTCGGGCTGCGCGCCGTCTACCTGCGCGGCAACAGCCATCCGCCCTCTCCGGACGAGATCACGGCCGTGCTGCACCACCCCGACGGGGTCGTGTGGCGGGCGGCGCCGGACGACGACACCGAGTCCTGGCACCCGATCGCCAGCCTGCTGCGCCCGGCCCCCGCCACCTGAGGGGCTCCAGGCCGCGCTAGCCGCCCTGGACGATCGGCTTCCCGCTCAGCTCCACGCCCGCCTCCCGCAGCTCCTCCAGAGTCCGCTCGGTGCTCTCCCGGGCCACTCCCGCGGTGAGGTCGAGCAGGACGCGGGTGCCGAAGCCCTGCCGGCGGGCGTCCAGCGCGGTGGCCCGTACGCAGTGGTCGGTGGCGATGCCGACCACGTCCACGTCGGTCACATCCCGTGCCCGCAGCCAGTCCGCCAGCCCGGTGCCGTTCTCGTCGGTGCCCTGGAAGGCGCTGTAGCCGGCGGCGTAGGCGCCCTTGTCGAAGACGGCCTGGACCGCCCCGGAGGTGATGGCGGGGGAGAGGTTGGGGTGGAAGCCGCTGCCCTCCGTGCCCGCCACGCAGTGCCGCGGCCAGGAGTTCTCGTAGTCCGGCTGGTCGGAGAAGTGGTCGCCCGGGTCGGTGTGCATGTCGCGCGAGGCGACGACGTGCGCGTATCCGGCGGGCGCCTCTCCCACCAGGTCGGTTATGGCGGCTGCCACGTCGGCGCCGCCGGCCACCGCGAGGCTGCCGCCCTCGCAGAAGTCGTTCTGCACGTCGACGATGATCAGTGCACGGTTCATGGTGCAGATCCTTAGGTGAGGGGCTCTCGGCCGACTGTGCGGATCAACCCTGTGTGACCGAGGGTAGTGACTCGGATTGCGTTACGGGAGGGGCACTCGGGCGCCCGCTCAGAGGTACTCCGTGGGCAGCACGGGTTCGCCGCGCGACAGCTGGGTCGCCGACATCGGCAGCGCCGCGCGCGCCGCCCTGTGCCGGTCACGCGCCGCGTCCAGGGGCTCACGGGCCACGACCTCGCCCGCCCGCACCAGCTCCACCAGCAGCTGCCGGTCCACGAGCTCCGCCGGCACCTCGCCGGTGCCCACGACCTCCGTCTCGGCCACCCCGGCGGCGTCCGGGCGGCGCGCGGCCCACTTGCGGCCGCCGACGGACGACTTGCCGCCCATGGACTTCTTGGCGACCGGACGCAGCGGTGCGTCGGGCCCGGCGGCGTCCGCGCGGGCCACGAGCTTGTAGACCATCGAGCAGGTGGGGTGCCCGCTGCCGGTCACCAGCTGGGTGCCCACGCCGTAGGCGTCCACGGGGGCGGCGGCCAGCGAGGCGATGGCGTACTCGTCGAGGTCGCTGGTGACCACGATGCGGGTGTCCTTGGCGCCCAGCTCGTCCAGCTGCCGGCGCACCCGGTGCGCGAGCAGCAGCAGGTCGCCGGAGTCGATCCGGACGGCACCCAGGTCCGTCCCGGCGACCTCGACGGCCATCGCGACGGCCTCGGCCACGTCGTAGGTGTCCACGAGCAGCGTCGTGCCTCCGCCGAGGGAGTCGACCTGGGCGGTGAAGGCCTCGCGCTCGCTGTCGTGCAGCAGAGTGAAGGCGTGCGCACTGGTGCCGACCGTCGGAATGTTGTAGCGGAAGCCGGCCGCCAGGTCGGAGGTGGAGCTGAAGCCGCCGACGTAGGCGGCGCGCGAGGCGGCGACGGCCGCCAGCTCGTGCGTGCGGCGCGCGCCCATCTCGATCAGCGGCCGGTCGCCGGCCGCCACCGCCATCCGCGAGGCCGCGGCGGCGACGGCGGAGTCGTGGTTGAGGATCGAGAGGATCACCGTCTCGAGCAGGACCGCCTCGGCGAAGGTGCCCTCGACGCGCAGGATGGGCGAGCCGGGGAAGTACACCTCGCCCTCGGGGTAGCCCCAGATGTCGCCGCGGAAGCGGTAGTCGGCGAGGAAGGCGAGGGTGGGCTCGTCGACGATCCGCTGCTCGGCCAGGAAGTCCAGGACGCCGCTGTCGAAGCGGAAGTTCTCCACGGCGTCCAGGACCCTGCCGGTGCCCGCGACGACGCCGTAGCGGCGGCCCTCGGGCAGCCTGCGGGTGAAGACCTCGAAGACCGAGCGCCGGCCGGCGGTGCCGGACCGCAGCGCACCCTGCAGCATCGTCAGTTCGTACCGGTCGGTGAAGAGGGCCGTCGATGGAACGTCGACCGGGAGCCTCAGGTCCGCAGCGTTCATGGTCCAGATGCTACCCCCCTACTCGTCAGAGTGACGATTTCTGGGCGCGCGGAGTTGGGGCCCCCGTTTGTGCACGGGAAGTCGCCGAGTGGCAGCATGGGAAGCGTGAGTGTTGCACCGGTCGAGATCGAACGGCCCGAAACGGGCGAGTCGCCCTTCGCGGTGACCGAACCCGACGTCCCTTGGGTGACCCTGGTCCATAACGACCCCGTCAACCTCATGAGTTATGTGACGTATGTCTTCCAGGCCTACTTCGGCTACCCCAAGGACAAGGCGCACCGGCTGATGCTCGACGTCCACCACAAGGGCCGTGCCACGGTCTCCAGCGGCAGCCGCGAGGAGATGGAGCGCGACGTGCAGGCGATGCACGGCTACGGGCTCTGGGCGACGCTGTCGCAGGACCGTTGATGGCCGGGCACTTCGAGCCGCTGCCCGGCGGCGGGGCGGCCGTCGCCCTGGACGAGGTCGAGATCTCCATCCTGCGCAGCCTGGCCGTACAGCTCCTGGAGCTGATCGGCCCGGGGGAGACGCATGGCCCGGAGGCCGTCGATCCGCTGGCCCGGCTGTTCGCGGAGGGCCCCAGTGAGCCCCCGGCCGACCCCGCCCTGGCCCGGCTGTTCCCGGACGCCTACGGCACCCCCGGCGCCGAGCAGGACCGGCAGGAGCGCGCGTACGCCTCCGAATTCCGCCGCTACACCGAGAACGACCTGCGCGAGCGCAAGCGCGAGGACGCGCTCGGCGTGGTCCGCTCGCTCGACGCCCTCGGCGGCGGCGAGCAGGAGGCGGGCGACGCGGTGCTGCGGCTGACCCCCGAGGGCTGCCGGCAGTGGCTCGGCGCGCTGAACGACCTCCGGCTGACCATCGGGGCCCGGCTGGAGATCACCGACGAGGACGACGGCGAAGCACTCTTCCGGCTGCCGGACGAGGACCCCCGCAAGCCGATGGTGATGGCCTACCTCTGGCTCGGCGGGCTGCAGGAGACGCTCGTCGAGGCGCTCATGGCCTGACGGCCCGAATCAAGGGGAAGAAGCTGTTCCGGGGCCGTTCCGGCCCCGTTCGCTCAGCGGACCCGCAAATCCGGATAACGATCGAGTCACCGTGGTCGCGGCTATTGGTGTCCCAGATCACTTGTGTCCGGATTTTTTTGTGCCGTGCGCCACAAGCGCGCCGATGATCTCATCTTTACACGTGATACTTCTTGCCGACCTGCCTCTGCGACGCCACCCCTGTCGCAGCGGAAGCGCTAGCCGACCGACCGTCGGCGCTGAGCAGGACTCCATCCGGGGGGATCGGAACCCGATCCGGAGCAACCGGATCGGTATGGAGAAAGGCGCACCACCATGACCTCTGAGCAGGTCGCCGACCGCACCGCAGTGCGGGACGGAGAGGGAAGCGGCAAGGATGCTTCCGAGGGTTACGAGCGGGGACTCGGTAACCGACAGATTCAGATGATCGCCATTGGTGGCGCCATCGGCACCGGCCTGTTCCTGGGCGCGGGCAAGGCGATATCGAAGGCCGGACCCAGCCTGATCCTGGCCTATGCAATTGCTGGCCTGGTCATCTTCTTCATCATGCGAGCGCTCGGTGAGCTGCTCATGTACCGCCCGGTGTCGGGCTCCTTCTCGGACTACGCCCGAGAGTTCCTCGGTCCCTTCTGGGGCTATGTGACCGGATGGACGTACTGGCTCTTCTGGGTCGTCACCGGCATCACCGAGGTCACCGCGGCCGCCACCTATGTGCAGTACTGGAACAAGTCGATTCCACAATGGGCATCGGCGCTGGTCTTCACCGTCATTCTCTACTTCATCAACCTGATCTCCGTGAAGCTCTTCGGTGAGCTGGAGTTCTGGTTCTCGATGGTCAAGGTCACCGCCATCATCGGCATGATCCTGATCGGTATCGGCGTCATCACCCTCGGCTTCTCCGACGCCGGTGACACCGCCTCCTTCAGCCTCCTGTGGAGCCACGACGGGTTCTTCCCGAAGGGCATCGGCGGCACGCTGATGACCCTGCAGATCGTGATGTTCGCCTTCCTCGCCGTCGAGCTCGTCGGCGTCACGGCGGGCGAGGCCGCCGACCCCAAGAAGACCCTGCCCAAGGCCATCAACACCGTGCCGTGGCGCATCGCCGTCTTCTACCTGGGCGCGCTCATCATCATCCTGTCGATCGTTCCCTGGACCGAGTTCATGCCCGGCGTCAGCCCCTTCGTGGCGGCCTTCGCCAAGATCGGCCTGCCCGCCGGTGCCGGCATCGTCAACTTCGTGGTGCTCACCGCGGCGCTGTCGTCCTGCAACTCCGGCATGTACTCCACCGGCCGTATGCTCCGCGACCTGTCCCTCAACGGTCAGGGCCCGAAGTTCTTCGGTCAGCTGTCCAAGAAGGGCCTGCCGTTCCGCGGCACGACCTTCTCCGCCGCGCTGATGCTCGTCGGCGTGTTCATCAACTACCAGTGGCCGGGCGAGGCGTTCAACTACGTCGTCTCCTTCGCGACCATCTCCGGTATGTGGGCCTGGATCATGATCCTCGTCGCCCAGCTGCGCTACCGCCGCAAGGCGGACCGCGGCGAGCTGCCGCAGTCCGAGCTCAAGGCCCCGGGCGCGCCCTGGACCAGCCTCTTCGCCCTGGCCTTCATCTTCATGGTGATCGTGCTCATGGGCATCGACAAGGACGCGCGCATCTCGCTGTACTGCGCACCCGTCTGGGGCGCGATCATGTGGGTCTCGTACCTGATCCTGAAGAAGCGCAACCCGCAGGCGTTCGAGCGCAAGGACTACTCGCTCACCAAGTAACACCTGCGATTTCGAAGCCCCGCCCGTACCCCTCGGTACGGGTGGGGCTTCTGTTTATGCTGGCGCCCATGCTGACCATCACACAGGCCCTGCACGACCAGATCGTCGCGCACGCCCGCGCCGACCACCCCGATGAGGCGTGCGGCGTGGTCGCCGGCCCCGCCGGCAGCGACCGGCCCGAGCGGTTCATCCCCATGCTCAACGCCGCGCGGTCACCCACGTTCTACGAGTTCGACTCCCAGGACCTGCTCAAGCTCTACCGCGAGATGGACGACCGCGACGAGGAGCCGGTGGTCATCTACCACTCCCACACCGCCACCGAGGCCTACCCCTCGCGCACCGACCTCACCTACGCCAATGAACCCGGCGCCCACTACGTCCTGGTCTCCACCGCCGACACCGACGACGCCGGTCCCTTCCAGTTCCGCTCCTTCCGCATCGTCGACGGAACGGTCACCGAGGAAGACGTCCAGGTCGTCGACGCGTACTGAGTGCTGAGACCGTCCGTTCCGCATGCCGGGACGAATTTCCGGGCGGCGCACAGGGAATCGATACCATGCGCCCCATGGTTCCCACGATGTGAGCCTCCGCGTTCCACACGAACCGACCCCGCACTCCGACAGGAGCACACCCATGGCCATCGAGGTCCGCATCCCGACCATCCTGCGCACCTACACCGACGGCAAGAAGGCCGTCGAGGGCAGCGGCGCCACGATCGACGAGCTCTTCAAGGACCTGGAGGCCCGCCACCCCGGCGTCCGCGAGCGCCTGGTCGACGAGACCGGGGAGCTGCGCCGCTTCGTCAACGTCTACCTCAACGACGAGGACGTCCGCTTCCTCGCCGGCATCGCCACCGAGCTCGCCGACGGCGACAGCGTCACCATCCTCCCGGCCGTCGCCGGCGGAATGGCCTGATGCGCTACGAGTCGCCGCTCGCGGCGGTCGGCAACACCCCGCTCGTCCGCCTGCCGCGCCTGTCCCCGTCGGAGACCGTCCGCGTCTGGGCCAAGCTGGAGGACCGCAACCCCACCGGCTCGGTCAAGGACCGCCCGGCCCTGCACATGATCGAGCAGGCGGAGAAGGCCGGCCGGCTCTCGCCCGGCTGCACCATCCTCGAGCCCACCTCCGGCAACACCGGCATCTCCCTCGCCATGGCCGCCAAGCTCAAGGGCTACCGCATGGTGTGCGTGATGCCCGAGAACACCAGCGAGGAGCGGCGGCAGCTGCTCGCCATGTGGGGCGCCGAGATCATCCCCTCGCCCGCGGCCGGAGGCTCGAACACGGCCGTACGGGTGGCCAAGGAGCTGGCCGGGCAGCACCCCGACTGGGTGATGCTCTATCAGTACGGCAACCCCGACAACGCCGGCGCCCACTACGCCACCACCGGCCCCGAGATCCTCGCCGACCTCCCCGAGATCACCCACTTCGTGGCCGGGCTGGGCACCACCGGCACCCTCATGGGCGTCGGCCGGTACCTGCGCGAGCACAAGCCGGGCGTGCGGATCGTGGCCGCCGAGCCCCGCTACGACGACGTCGTCTACGGGCTGCGCAACCTCGACGAGGGCTTCGTCCCCGAGCTCTACGACGCGGGCGTGCTCACCACCCGCTACTCCGTAGGCTCCGAGGACGCCGTCCGGCGCACCCGCGAACTCCTCGCCGAGGAGGGCATCTTCGCGGGCGTGTCCAGCGGCGCGGTGCTCCACGCCGCGCTCGGCGTCGCCCGTAAGGCCGTACGGGCGGGGGAGAGCGCCGACATCGTCTTCATCGTCGCCGACGGCGGCTGGAAGTACCTCTCCACCGGCGTCTACACCGCGGCCACCACCGAAGAGGCCGTCGAGACACTGCACGGCCAGCTGTGGGCCTAGCGCGATGCGCCGCCTGTCCGCGCCGGTCCGTAAAAAACAGAACTGTGCACGGGTGAACTGCTACTACCGATGTTGGCAAGCGGCTGACATCATCCCGTAGGAGACGCACATGAACTGTCCCGCATGTGGATCTTCGGACATGAGGCAACTCAACAATGGAAACTGGCAGTGCGGAAACTGCGGCGCAGTCACGGCTGGACAGGGCGGCGTGGGATGCGCTCGCTCCTGAGACACGTGAGCGGCTCGCGGCATTCATGACGCCCGAGGTGTTCACCGTGACGGCCGGCAGCAAGGAGTCGGCCGAGCGCTTCCAGCGCTTCATGGACACCCTGGACCGTGCCGAGCGGCACAAGCCGCTGTAGGACGTGCGGCACCGGCCGTCCCGACCTCCTCTTCCGCACCCCGGCCCGCAGGCCCCGACCGCGCTCCTCCTTCCGGGCGCGGGCCGGGGCCTTCGCGCTGCGGGCCAGGTCCGTCCTGGTGATTCCGCCCACACGCCACCCTCTCGGAGGAGTCACCGCCCGTTTCTCGCCTTACCCTCGACTGCACCGCATGGCCCCCCGTAACCAGCCCACGGAGGTTCAGGCCCGCATGAAGCTCACCGTCGTCGGATGCTCGGGCTCGTTCCCGTCCACGGAATCGGCCTGCTCGAGTTATCTGGTGGAGGCCGACGGATACCGGATCCTCCTCGACATGGGCAACGGCGCCCTCGGCGAGCTGCAGCGCCACGTCGGTCTCTACGACCTCGACGCCGTGCTCCTGTCGCATCTGCACCCGGATCACTTCATCGACATGTGCGGCTACTTCGTGGCCCGCTACTACCGCCACGACGGCGGCCGGGCCGACGCCATACCCGTCCACGGCCCCGAGGGCACCGAGAAGCGGCTCCTGACGGCGTACGGCGACGTGCCCGACGAGGCCTGCATGAGCGAGGTCTTCGACTTCCGCACCCTCACCCCGGGCAGCTTCGGCCTCGGCCCCTTCACGATCCGCACGGACCGGGTCAGCCACCCCGTCGAGGCCTTCGCCTTCCGGGTCGAGCACGGGGGCCGCTCGCTGGTGTACTCGGGCGACACCGGCCCCTGCGACGCCCTGCAGGAGCTGGCCCTGGACACCGACCTGCTGCTGTGCGAGGCGTCCTTCACGCACGGCAAGGAGGACATCCCCGACCTCCACCTCAACGGCCTCCAGGCCGGCGAATGCGCCGCCCGGGCCGGCGCCGGCCGCCTCGTCCTCACCCACATCCCCCCGTGGACGGACCCCCTCACCAACCTGCGCGACGCCCGCTCGGTCTACGACGGCCCCGCGGAACTGGCCCACGCGGGAGCCGTGTACGAGCTGTAGGCGGCGCGGCGGCCCCCGGACACAGCCGAAGGCCCCCGGAACCGAGCGGTTCCGGGGGCCTTCGCATGCGGCCTCGAGGATCAGGCCTTGCCCGTGTCCTCCAGCTGGCCCTCGGGCTCACGGCCCGGGGTGGGGAGGTTGAACTTGGTGATCGCGAAGCGGAACACCACGTAGTACAGGGCGCCGAAGCACAGGCCCACCGCGGCCAGCATCCACGGCTTGGTGGCGATGCCCAGGTTCAGCAGGAAGTCGATCGCGCCGGCGGAGAAGCCGAAGCCGTCCTTCATGCCCAGCGCCCAGGTCAGCGCCAGCGAGACACCGGTGAGCAGCGCGTGGATGGCGTAGAGGACCGGAGCGATGAACATGAAGGTGAACTCGATCGGCTCGGTCACACCGGTGACGAACGCCGTGAGCGCCAGCGAGCCCATCATGCCGCCGACGACCTTGCGGTTCTCCGGGCGGGCGCAGTGCACGATCGCCAGGCAGGCCGCCGGGAGCGCGAACATCATGATCGGGAAGAAGCCGGTCATGAACTGGCCGGCGTCGGGGTCACCGGCGAGGAAGCGGGCGATGTCGCCGTGCTTGCCGTTGAAGTCACCGGCCTGCAGCCACGGGAAGGAGTTGAGCAGGTGGTGCATGCCGACCGGGATCAGCGCACGGTTGGCGACGCCGAAGATGCCCGCGCCCACGGCGCCGGAGCCGACCAGCCACTCGCCGAAGTTGTGCAGACCCGTGCCGAGGACCGGCCAGATGAGGCCGAAGAGGATGCCGATGACCAGGCCGGCGAAGGCCGCCAGGATCGGGACGAGGCGGCGGCCGCCGAAGAAGCCCAGCCAGTCGGGGAGCTTCTTGCGGCTGTAGCGCTGGTAGAGCAGCGCCACGACCAGGCCCATGACCACACCGCCGAGGACGCCGGCGTTGACGGGCGCCTCATTCATGACGATCTTGCCGTCGACGACCGCGGCGACCTTCGGCAGGTTCTTGTCGGTGAAGGTGGCGAGCACCTCCTTGAAGACCAGGTAGCCGGAGACCGCGGCCAGGGCCGTGGAGCCGTCCGACTTCTTCGCGAAGCCGATGGCCACGCCGACGGCGAAGAGCAGCGCCATGTTGCCGAGCAGGGCGTTGCCGCCCGCCGCCATATAACCGGCGATCTTGGTTATGAACTCGGGGAAGGAGTCGCGCCCGAGCATGTCGTTGTTGCCCAGCCGGACCAGGAGCGCGGCCGCGGGCAGGACCGCGACCGGCAGCATGAGGCTGCGGCCGATGCGCTGCGCGACGGCCATGGCGCCGGCGCCGCGCTTCTTCTTTTCCGGTGCCGCCTCTTCAGGCGCCGCCTTTGCCGCCTTGGCTGCCGTACTCATCGGATTCCTCCAGGTGAGGCGGGCGCTCGGGAAAAGGGGGGACGGCCCGCGATTTGGTCTACACCACTACTGGTTTAGACCTGTTGTAGCACGTGAGTCGGGCATAAAGGAATCCATCGTTCCAAGTGCTCTCGCGCACACACGCAAGGGTGGCGTGAGCGCTCTGCGCTGCGTCACGCCACCCTTACTTGACGTCTACTTCACGTTCTCCTGCTCGATCTCCTCCGCCAGCGCCTCGGGCTCCCGCCCCGGCGTCGGAATGTCGAAGAACGTGATCGCGAAGCGGAAGACCACGTAATACAGCACCGCGAAGCACAGCCCGATCGGAATGATCAGCCATGGCTTGGTCGCGAGCCCCCAGTTGATCACGTAGTCGATCAGCCCCGCCGAGAAGCTGAAGCCGTCGTGCACCCCCAGCCCCCAGGTCACGGCCATGGAGACGCCCGTCAGCAGCGCGTGCGCCACGTACAGCAGCGGCGCGATGAAGAGGAAGGAGTACTCGATCGGCTCGGTGATGCCCGTGACGAACGACGTCAGGCCCACCGAGAGCATCAGACCGCCCACCGTCTTGCGGTGCTGCGGCCGCGCGCAGTGCGTGATCGCCAGCGCGGCGGCCGGCAGCGCGAACATCATGATCGGGAAGAAGCCCGAGGTGAACTGGCCGGCGGTCGGGTCGCCCGCCAGGAAACGGTTGATGTCGCCGTGCACCACCGTGCCGTCCGGCTTGGTGTAGTCGCCGAACTGGAACCACACGAAGACGTTCAGGAACTGGTGCAGCCCGATCACCAGCAGCGCGCGGTTCGCGACGCCGAAGATGCCCGCGCCGGTGGCGCTCAGGTCGGACAGCCACTTGCTGAAGCTCGTCAGCGCGTCACCCACCGGTGGCCAGATCCACAGGCACAGCGCGGCGAACGCGATCCCCACGAACGCCATGATGATCGGTACGAGCCTGCGGCCGTTGAAGAAGCCCAGCCAGTCCACCAGCTTCACCCGGTGGTAGCGCTGCCAGAACCAGGCCGCCAGCAGGCCCATGACGATGCCGCCGAAGACGCCGGGGTTCTGGTACCCCGCCGCGGACGGCTCCCCGGCCGCGGTCACGCACACCCCGGCCAGCAGGCCGATCGGCGTGTGCTTGGAGCCGGCGGGGCAGTCCAGCGGGAACTGGTGCAGCACCGCGTAATAGACGAGGAAGCCCGCCACCGCCGCGAGCGCCGTCGAGCCGTCCGACTTCTTCGCCATGCCGATCGCCACACCGACCGCGAACAGCAGCGGCAGCCCCAGCGAGGAGTCCAGCAGCGCCCCGCCCGCACCGGCCATCACCTTGGCGACGTCCGTCCAGCCCAGGCCGTCCGCACCGAAGACGTCCGGCTGGCCGAGCCGGTTGAGGATGCCCGCCGCCGGCAGCACCGCGATCGGCAGCTGCAGGCTGCGGCCCATCTTCTGCAGCCCCTGGAAGAGGCCGTGCAGGCGCTTCTTCTTCCGCGGGGCCGCCGCGGCGATCGAACTCATCTGCGTCCTCCGGCTGCTGGCATACTGGTGTAGACCACTTGCGGTGCGGTGTGGACTCCCGGGGGCAGTGCCGGGTGCTCGCCATCCTTCGACAGATGGCGGACATACGCCCGCATAGTTGGGCTATACGTGGGTTACCGTGTGAAAGCCGGTCGGCGGAACCGCCGAAGGGCTGAGACAACCAGGAGTGCACATGGCCAGCAAGGCTGAGAAGATCGTCGCCGGCCTCGGCGGGATCGAGAACATCGAAGAGGTCGAGGGCTGCATCACCCGCCTTCGCTGCGAGGTCTCCGACCCCTCCCTCGTCGACGACGCCGCCCTCAAGGCCGCCGGCGCCCACGGCGTCGTGAAGATGGGCACCGCCATCCAGGTCGTCATCGGCACCGACGCCGACCCGATCGCCGGCGAGATCGAGGACATGCTGTGAGCTGAGCCACCGGGCTCCTCCCGGAGGGCCCCGTTTCGATTGTCGCGTACACGACGCCAACCGGAACGGGGTCCTCTGTCGTCCCGATAGGCTCATCACCATGTCTCGCATCGACGGCCGCACCCCCGACCAGCTCCGCCCCGTGACCATCCAGCGCGGATGGAGCAAGCACGCGGAAGGCTCCGTACTCATCTCCTTCGGCGACACCAAGGTCTTCTGCACCGCCAGCGTCACCGAGGGCGTGCCCCGCTGGCGCAAGGGCTCCGGCGAAGGCTGGGTCACCGCCGAGTACTCGATGCTCCCCCGCGCCACCAACACCCGCGGCGACCGCGAATCCGTACGCGGCAAGATCGGCGGCCGCACCCACGAGATCTCCCGCCTCATCGGCCGCTCCCTGCGCGCCGTCATCGACTACAAGGCCCTCGGCGAGAACACCATCGTCCTGGACTGCGACGTCCTCCAGGCCGACGGCGGCACCCGCACCGCCGCCATCACCGGCGCCTACGTGGCCCTGGCCGACGCCATCACCTGGGCCCAGGGCAAGAAGCTCATCAAGCACGGCCGTCAGCCGCTGACCGGCACCGTCTCCGCCGTCAGCGTCGGCATCGTCGGCGGCGTCCCCCTCCTCGACCTCTGCTACGAGGAGGACGTCCGCGCCGACACCGACATGAACGTCGTCTGCACCGGTGACGGCCGCTTCGTCGAGGTCCAGGGCACCGCCGAGGCCGAGCCCTTCGCCCGCGAGGAGCTCAACAGCCTCCTCGACCTGGCGGTCGCCGGCTGCGCCTCCCTCGACGCCGCCCAGCGCGAGGCCCTCGCCCGCACGCTGTGACGCAACCGTAGGGCGTGGCCCGAGCGTTGATAGAGACGTACGGTCCGGCGGAATCCGGGCCGTACGCCCGCCCCGCCCAAACCGGAAGGCCGTTCATGCCCGCGCACCGCCGCCGCACCACGACCCTCACCGCCCTCGCCGCCGCCCTGCTGGCCGTGCCCCTGGCGGCGGGCTGCTCCACCGCCCAGAAGGCCGTCGACTGCGCCCGGCTGGGCGTCGAGATCACCAACGACGTCGACAAGCTCCAGCGGGCCGTCACGGACGCGGCGAACGACTTCGGCCAGGCCGACAAGGCCCTGGACACGCTCGACGAGGACACGAAGAAGCTCAAGGACAAGACCGGCAACGCGGACGTCGGCAAGGCCCTCGACCACCTCCAGCAGGCGGTCACCAATGCCCGGGAGTCCGTGCGCCAGAACAAGGCGCCCGACCTGACGCCGCTCAAGGACGCGGCGGGCGAGCTGACCAAGGTCTGCACCTCGAAGTAGGGCCGGGGGCGGGCACGGCGGCGGGGACGGGCGACCCGGGATAATCCCTCCCATGAAGCGCCTGATCCTCGCCACCCGCAACCACAACAAGGTCACCGAGCTCCACGCGATCCTCGCCGCCGCGGGCCTCGACGTCGAACTCGTCGGCGCCGACGCCTACCCCGAGATCCCCGACGTCAAGGAGACCGGCGTCACCTTCGCCGAGAACGCCCTCCTCAAGGCCCACGCCCTGGCCCGCGCCACCGGCCACCCGGCCGTCGCCGACGACTCGGGCCTGTGCGTCGAGGTCCTGAACGGCGCCCCCGGCATCTTCTCCGCCCGCTGGGCCGGCCGCCACGGCGACGACAAGGCCAACCTCGACCTCCTCCTCGCCCAGCTCTCCGACATCGCCGACGAACACCGCGCCGCCCACTTCGCCTGCGCCGCGGCCCTCGCCCTCCCGGACGGCACGGAACGCGTCGTCGAGGGCCGCCTGGAGGGCACCCTGCGCCATGCCCCCTCGGGCACGGGCGGCTTCGGCTACGACCCGATCCTCCAGCCCCTGGGCGAGTCCCGGACCTGCGCGGAGATGACGCCGGAGGAGAAGAACGCGATCAGCCACCGCGGGAAGGCGTTCCGGGGGCTGGTGCCGGTGGTGCGGGAGCTGTTGGGGTAAGACAATGGCCTGCGATCGAGATCCTCGATTCGCAGGCCATTTCGGTGCGGCGGAAGGGATTCGAACCCTCAAGCCCTTTCACAGGCCACAGATCCTAAGTCTGCTGCGTCGCCGGTTGCGCCACCGCCGCTAGCCGCCAGCCATGCTATCGGCTGGCGGCTGTGCCTGGCACTCGGGCCGTCACTTCCGGGCTGAAGACCCTCTCCTGCGACACCAGGTGTCCGTCAGCGCGTGGCAATTGGGGCACAGGTAGCGAAGGTTCTCCGGGCGGTTGTCGAGCCAGTCGCCGTTGACGTGGTCGATCTGGAGTGTGATCGGCCTTCCGAGCCACTCGCCTTCGTTACCGCAGGAGACGCAGCGGTAGGGGACGCCCGTCTCGGCGAGTGCCCGATGCAGCCGCTGGCGGTTCTCGCGGGGTGAACCCTCGGGACGCACTCGGAGGACTTCGTCCGCGATGGCCCTGGGCTCGGCGACCTCAACCGTTCCCCAGGTTCTCCGCTTGAAGTGCGACGTGTCCAGCTTGAGTTGGGTCACGCCCCGCCGGACTCGCCGATGGTTGGTGTCGTTCACGGCCAGCCCGAGAGCCCGCATGACGTCGGCGAAGCTCGTGGCGTCGGCCACCGCCTCCCTCAATCGGTCCTCGGGTAGCGTGAGCCGATTCCGGCCGAAGTGAGCGGTGTCGATGCCCAGCTCGTCGAGCAGGCGTCGGAGTGCTGCACGAGACCTGCCGTCCTCGGTAATGCCGAGGTCCCGTGCCATCGCGCGAACGCTGGTCGCGGATGCGGCGGAAGCGCGGAGCTCCTCCTCGGTGAACGGCAGATCGGTCTGCGGACGGTTCAGGCCGGGGAAGTGGCTGACGTCGATGTCGGTCGCGGCGATCCGCCGGCGGATGTGCGAGAGCGTTCCCGTCGCCGGGGAGGCGCCGAGCTTCTGTGCCACCTCGCGGAGAGTGGTGGACGAGGCGACGGCCTTGGCTATGGCCTCATCGGGGTACTTCCGCCAGGGGCTGCGCTGCTTGAAGTGGCTGGTGTCGAGGCCCAGGGCGACGACCTTCTCCTGGAGGACCCGGCGTCTGCCTCCGCTGGCCTTCACGCCGAGGCGGCGCATCAGGCCCGCCCAGCCGGTCGACTCCGCGACGGCGGCGGCAAGCGTCGCGTGGTCGTAGACGTCAGGCATGGTTCCCTCCCCACCCGCCCCCTCCCCAGGGGCCCTCGAACGGAGCAACGACCCGCATCCTTGATCGGTTACGCCACACATGTACGTATCTCCGTAAGGGAACGCGCCGCCTGTTTTCACCGTCCCTCAGAGCGGGGAATGGGACAGACCTGTGAAAGCAGGATCCGCACGTGATCGAGGAAGAGAGCCGATGACCGACCGTGCCGTGGCCCGTGGGGTCCGACTGCGCACCGTGGTGGCGATCTTTCTGGGGGTGTCCGGGCTGGTGCTCGGCGGGGTGTGGCTGGGGGATGCCACGGACCGGGCGAGCGTGGTGAACAAGGCGCCCAGGACCGCGGCGGCGCAGCGGACGGGGTCCGCGCAGCAGTCCCAGGTGGAGCTCGAGGATTCGGGGTCGCGGGAGCTGCCGGGGGTGCGGGACTGCGGGGTGGGGGAGCCGGTGCCGGAGCCGACCATCATCACGCTGGACTGCAACACCTCGGGGCGCGTGGCCAGCGACATCCGGTGGGAGGCCTACGCGGCGGACGGCGCGGCAGGCAGTGGTGTGGTGCAGGTGTCGACCAATGCGGCCGGTGCGGCGGCGGGTAAGTCGTTCCCGGTGCGGTTGCGGCTGTACGGGCCCAAGGAAGTGGACGGTTCGGTGGCGTTCACAGCGCTCGAGGTCAAGTACGTGGGGGCCACTCCGGCGGGGGAATCCCGAGAGGTCCTTCCGATCGCGTGATGGGTATCCGTGCTCGGATCGCGTTCGCGATCTCCTTCGTCACCGCCCTGGCCGTCGTGGTCCTGGGCGTGGCCGTTCATCACATCTCGGGCCTGGAGCGTGACCGCCAGGCCATGGCGTACCAGGACGGGCTGCTGAGCTCGGCGCTGCAGATCTACCAGCGGGACGGCACCCTCGCGCTGGGTGCCCAGCTCGACGATTCGACGTTGCCGTTCGCGCTGTCGCAGGCGGTGGCGAAGGGTGAGTCGGGCACGTACATCAGCGGTGGCGAGGACCCGCGGGTGTGGGCGGCGACGGGGGTCGGGGACGACAAGGTGTTGTCGATCTCGGCGTCGTACCCGGACCGTGATCCGTTGCAGACGGCGCTGGACAAGGCGCTGGTGGTGGCGGGTGCCGCGACGGTGGCGCTGATGGCGGTGGTGGCGTGGTTCGTGGCGCAGAGCCTGTCGCGGCGGCTGCGGCTCAGTGCGGCTGCGGCGCGGCGGATCGCGGCGGGCGAGGCGCCGGACGCGGACGCGCTGGACATCGGCGGCCGGGACGAGGTCGCGGAGCTGGGCCGGTCGGTGCACCACATGGCGACGTCGCTGGCGGGGCGGGTCTCCGCGGAGCGGCAGTTCACGGCGGACGTGGCGCACGAGCTGCGGACGCCGGTGGCGGGTCTGGTGGCGTCGGCGGAGTTGCTGCCGCATCCGCGTGCGGTGGAGATGGTGCAGGAGCGGGCGCAGACGATGCGGGCGCTGGTGGAGGACCTGCTGGAGGTCTCGCGGCTGGACGCCGGGGTGGAGAGCGCGCAGCTGGACGAGGTGGAGCTGCCGTCGCTGGTGCGGGGCATCGTCAAGCGGGCGCGGGGCCAGCGGGGTGTGGACGACGTGGCCGTCGACGTGGTCGGCGAGGGCCGGATCGTGGCCACCGACGCCCGGCGCGTGGAGCGGATCCTGGTGAACATCCTGGCCAATGCCGCCAAGCACGGGCGGCCGCCGATCGAGGTGACGGTCGAGGGCACCCGGATCGTCGTGCGGGACCACGGGGACGGTTTTCCGCCGGGGCTGGTGGACCAGGGGCCGCGCCGGTTCCGTACGGCGGCGCCGGAGCGCGGTACGGGGCACGGTCTGGGGCTGACGATCGCGGTGGGGCAGGCGGCGGTGCTGGGTGCGCGGCTGTCGTTCGGGAAGGCGGAGGGCGGCGGGGCCAGGGCCGTCCTCGACCTGCCGGAGGCCGAGGACGGGCCGGAGGGTGGCTGTCCGGTGCGCCGGGGCGCGGTGGTGCCGGGGGTTACAGCGCCAGGTCCTTGATGATCTTGGCGACGTGGCCGGTGGCCTTGACGTTGTAGAGGGCGCGCTCGACCTTGCCGTCCTCGTCGACGATGACGGTGGAGCGGATGACGCCGGTGACGGTCTTGCCGTAGAGCTTCTTCTCGCCGAAGGCGCCGTAGGCCTCGAGGACCTTCTTGTCGGGGTCGCCGACGAGGGTGACCTTCAGGGACTCCTGCTCGCGGAACTTGGCGAGCTTCTCCGGCTTGTCGGGGGAGACGCCGATGACGTCGAAGCCGTGGCCGGCGAGGAAGTCGAGGTTGTCGGTGAAGTCGCAGGCCTGCTTGGTGCAGCCGGGGGTGAGGGCGGCGGGGTAGAAGTAGACGATGACCTTGCGGCCCTTGTGGTCGGCGAGCGAGACCTGCTTGCCGTCCGCGTCGGGCAGGGTGAAGGCGGGGGCGGTGTCGCCGGGCTGCAGTCGCTCGCTCATCGCGGCTCTCCTCGTGGTGTGGTCGGTTACGGTCCCGAGGGTAGCCAGGTCGTGGATCGGGGGTGCCGCGGGGCGCCGGGCCGGGGGAGCTGACAGACTGTAGTCATCACTCTTCATTCTTATCGACGAGACGGAGGCAGCGCGGTGGCGGAAGCCAGGACCCCTGCGCAGATCGAGGCGGACATCGTCCGCCGGCGGCAGGAGCTTGCCGTGACGCTCGACGAGATCGGGGTGCGGATGCACCCGAAGACGATCATTGGGGACGCCCGGGCCAAGGTGGCGTCGAAGGTGGACCAGACGGCGGGGCGCGCGTACGTGGCGGCCAACCGTGTGGTGTCCGAGGTGCGCTCGCGGTTCGTGGCGGAGGACGGTACGCCGCGGCTGGAGCGGATCGTTCCGGTGGCGATGGTGGCGGTGGGCCTCGTGGGGCTGCTGGCCGCTTCCTCGCGTCACCGCAAGTCGTAGCGGCGTCGGCTCCGGGCATTGGATGACGGCCCTGTGGCCTCGGTGCCCGGCGCGGGCAGGTACGGTCGTGGCGTGAGTACGAATACCACGCACGACAAGCTGCCCATCCGGATGCTCCACGACCGTGTTCTGGTGCGGACGGACATCCCCGAGGGCGAGCGCCGGTCCACCGGCGGCATCGTCATTCCGGCGACGGCGGCGGTGGGCCGCCGGCTGGCCTGGGCCGAGGTCGTCGCGGTCGGTCAGAGCGTGCGGACGGTGGAGCCGGGCGACCGGGTGCTGTACGACCCGGAGGACCGCGCCGAGGTGGAGGTGCGCGGGGTCGCGTACGTCCTGATGCGGGAGCGGGATCTGCACGCGGTGGCGGCCGAGCGCCTGGAGGGGTCGGAGGACTCCACGGGGCTGTATCTCTGAGTGTGACATTTCGGGCCCGGTCGGCGACCGGGCCCGCTGTCGTGGGTTTGCTACGGTCGTAGGTAACCCGACGAGACGCGCCGTACCGGGTCAGGACAAGACGACGCACCCCTGGAGAGTCGTTTCCACCGGAGGTGCCGTCATGGCATGGGTCCTGCTCGCTGTCGCCGGTCTGCTCGAGGTCGGCTGGTCGATCGGCATGAAGTTCACCGAGGGTTTCACGCGGCTGTGGCCGAGCGTGTTCACCGTGGCCGGCATCGTCGCCAGCATGGTGCTGCTGGCGCAGGCGGCGCGGACGCTGCCGATCGGTACGGCGTACGGCGTGTGGGTCGGCATCGGCGCGGCCGGTGCGGCGGTGCTCGGCATGACGCTGCTGGGCGAGCCGGTGACCGCCGCGCGGGTCTTCTTCATTGCGTTGCTGTTGGTGGCGGTGGTCGGTCTGAAGGCGACGTCGGGCCACTGAGCGCCGCCTCCGGACGTCAGTAGATGTCCAGTGGACGTCAGTAGTCGTATCCCAGCAGGTCCCCGCCTCCGCCGTGGCGGTCATGGCGTTCCTTGTCCTCGTTCGGCGGGGGCGGTCCGAAGGTGGGCAGCCGGGTCGGGAAGCCCGGTGGGGTGACCGGCGGCGGGGGTGCCGGGATCGTCGGGGGCTCCGGCGGGCCGAAGGTCGGGGGCGGGGCGGTCGGCGGGAGCGTCGTGGGCGGCGCGGTGGTGGGGCTCGGCGGGGCCGTGGTCGGGGAGGGCTCCAGCATGGGGACGCCCGCGCCGCTCTCCAGCTCCAGGTCGAACTCCGTGGGGTCGGTGCCCTCGAGGGCGTCGGCGGTGTAGGCCGCCCAGATCTGCGCCGGGAAGCCGCCGCCGTTGATGCGGGGTTCGCCGGCGGCCCCGTACAGCGGTTTCTCGGTGCCCGTGTCGGGGTCCTGGCCCATGACGGCGACGACGGTGGCCAGGTCGGGGGTGTAGCCCGCGAACCAGGCGGCCTTGTCCTCCTCGGCCGTGCCCGTCTTGCCGGCGGCGGGCCGTCCCGCGGCCTGGGCCCGGCGGCCGGTGCCGCTCTCGACGACGCTCTGCAGGATCGAGGTGGTGGTGTCGGCGGCCGTGCGCGAGACGACCTGCTTGGTCTCCTCGCGGTCCGGCAGCTGGACGTCCTCGGTGGCCTTGGAGATCTTCTCGACGAGCGTGTAGGGGCCGTGCCGGCCGTGGTTGGCGAGGGTGGCGTACGCCTGGGTCATGTCGAGGACGCTGGCGGTGGCCACGCCGAGGGCGATGGAGGGCGTGGCGGTGAGGTCGGGGGTGTTGGCGGGCACGCCGAGGGCGACGGCGGTGTCCTTGACCTTGCCGGGGCCCACGTCCTGGGCCATCTGCGCGTAGACGGCGTTGACGGACAGGTCGGTGGCCTTGGTGACGGTGATGGGGCCGTAGGACTTGCCGTCCTCGTTCTCGGGGGCGTAGCCGACGGGGCCGCTCCTGCCCTGTACGGGGCGCCGGTTGGTGCCGTCGTAGAGGGTGCTCGGGGTGATTGTGCGGCCGTCCTGGGTGGTGGAGTCGTTGTCGACGGCCGAGGTGAACACGAACGGCTTGAAGGTGGAGCCGACTTGGTAGTCGCGCCGGGTGGCGTTGTTGACGTACTGCTTGGTGTAGTCGATGCCGCCGTAGAGGGCGACGACCTTGCCGGTCCTGGGGTCGATGGAGGCGCCCCCGGCGCGTACGTACCGGTCGACTTCGCGGTCGTCGCTGAGGCTGTCCATCAGCTCCCGGCGTACGGCGTCGACGAACGCGTCCTGTTTCTTGCGGTCGATGGTGGTGACGATGCGGTAGCCGCCGGTGGCCAGTGTCGTCTCGTCGACGATCTTGTTGCTGGTGAGGTAGTCCTTGACGGCCTCGACGAGATAGCCGCGCTGGCCGGCCATGCTCAGGCGGGGCTTGGCCTTGCCGGGCATGGGGAACTGCATCGCGGCGCGTTCGGCGGTGCCGAGCCACTTCTTCTTGACCATGCCGTCGAGGACGTAGTTCCAGCGGGCCAGGGCGCGTTGCTTGTTCTGGGGGTGGGCGCCGACGTCGTAGGCGCTGGGGGCGTTGAGGAGGGTGGCGAGGTAGGCGCCCTCGGCCGCGGTGAGCTTGTCGGAGTCCTTGTTGTAGTACGCCTGGGAGGCGGCCTGGACGCCGTAGGCGTTGCGGCCGAAGTAGCTGGTGTTGAGGTAGCCCTCGAGGATGTCGTTCTTGCTCTCCTCGCGGTCCAGCTTGATGGCGATGAAGAATTCCTTCACCTTGCGGCTGATGGTCTGTTCCTGGCCCAGGTAGTAGTTCTTGACGTACTGCTGGGTGATGGTGGAGCCGGACTGCTTGCCCTTGCCGGTGGCGGTGTTCCAGGCGGCGCGCAGCATGGCCTCGGGGTTGACGGCGGACTCGGAGTAGAAGTCGCGGTCCTCGGCGGCGAGGACGGCGTGCTGGACGTCCTTGGGCACCTTGCTCAGGGGCACGCTCTCGCGGTTGATCTCGCCGTCGCGGGCGAGTTGGCTGCCGTCGGCGTAGAGGAAGACGTTGCTCTCGGCGACGGCGGCCTTGTTGGCCGGGGGGATGTCGACCAGGAGGTAGCCGGCGACCAGGACGCCGACGATGATCAGGACGATCAGCAGGAATCCGCCGAGGACCATGCGCCAGGTGGGTACGAGCCGGCGCCAGCCCGTGCGCCGGGGGCGGCCGCCGCGGCCGTTGGCGGTGGGCGTGCGGGGAGCTCCGGCAGGGCCGCCCGCTCCGGGCGCGCCGGTGGTCCTCGGCGCCCAGCCCGGCGGCGCCTGGCCGCCACCAGCGGGACGCCGCTGCTGTGACTGCTCGTCGCTCATGTCTCCTGGGACTCCTCGGCCGCCGCCGGGGTTGTGCGGCCGCGGCGGAACGGTGTCGTGTCGGGCGGTTCCGACCTGCGTCGTAGGCCCCGGAAGACACTGTCGCATCATGCGTTCCGGCTGAAGGGCGTAGCGCACGTTTGAACAGCTCCGTAAGGGCCGTTCGGGCCAGGCGGACCACTCCATGGGGTGAAAATCCGTGGTTCCGGGCCGAGGCGTGCGGCTAGGCTCCTGCGCTTCGGGGCGCGGTGGGTCGGTGCGGTGGGCGGGTGGGGTTCGACGGGGCTCTCAAGGGTGGGGAGGCGAGGGGGATGCGGTTGTATCCGGCTGTCGCGGTGAGCAGTTTCCGGCGCTACGCGACCTACCGGGTCGCCACCGCGGCGGGGGTCTTCACCAATACGGTGTTCGGCTTCATCGTCGCGTACACCTTCATTGCCCTGTGGAACGAACGTCCCCATCTGGGCGGCTACGACCAGTCGCAGGCGCTGACGTTCGTGTGGGTCACCCAGGCGCTGCTGGGGGCCTCGTGTCTGATCGGTGGGGGGTTCCAGGAGGAGCTGCAGGAGCGGATCCGTTCCGGTGACATCGCCGTGGACCTGTACCGGCCGGCGGATCTGCAGTGGTGGTGGCTGGCGAGTGATCTGGGGCGGGCGGCCTTCCAGTTGCTGGGGCGGGGCGTGGTGCCGCTGACGGTCGGGGCGCTGGCCTTCGAACTGACGCTGCCGGGCGATCCGTTGGTGTGGCTGTCCTTCCTGCTGTCGGTCTTCCTCGGCATCGTCGTGGGCTTCGGGATCCGCTATCTGGTGGGGCTGTGCGCCTTCTGGCTGCTGGACGGTTCGGGGGTGAACATGCTGAGCGGTCTGCTGTGCATCTTCTTCTCGGGGACGCTGCTGCCGCTGACCGTCTTTCCGGGGGCGTTCGGGGAGGTGGTGCGGGTGCTGCCGTGGGCGGCGATGCTGCAGGTGCCGGCGGACGTGCTGCTGGGCCGGCACGGCGGTGCGGTGGGTACGGCCGGGGCGCTGGGGTTCCAGGCGGCGTGGGCGGTGGTGCTGCTGGCGGTGGGGCGGTCGGTGCAGACGCTGGCCACGCGGAAGGTGGTGGTCCAGGGTGGCTGACGTCCCCGTGGCCGGCCCGCTCGCGGGGCCGGTGACGCGCGCGTACGAGGGCACGCGCGCCTATGGCCTGATCGTCGGAATGTGGGTGCGGTCGACGATGGCCTACCGCACGTCCTTCGTGATGATGGCGCTGGGCAACTTCGCCGCGACGGCACTGGACTTCGTCGCCATCGTCATCATGTTCTCGCACGTCGACGTGCTGGGCGGCTTCACGCTGCCGGAGGTGGCCCTGCTGTACGGCACCACGAGCACCGCCTTCGGCCTGGCCGACCTCGTGCTGGGCAACATGGACCGCGTCGGTCGCCGGGTGCGCGACGGCACGCTGGACACCCTGCTGGTGCGGCCCGTGCCGGTGCTCGCGCAGGTCGCCGCCGACCGGTTCGCGCTGCGCCGGCTCGGCCGGGTCACCCAGGGCGCGGTGCTGCTGGCGTGGGCGCTGTACCGGCTGGACGTGGCCTGGACGCCGGCGTCGGTGCTGCTCGTGCCGGTGATGCTGGTCAGCGGTGCGGTGATCTTCGGTGCGGTGTTCGTGGCGGGGGCGGCGTTCCAGTTCCGGGCCAACGACGCCTCGGAGGTGCAGAACGCCTTCACCTACGGCGGTACGACGATGCTGCAGTACCCGCCGACGGTGTTCGCCACGGACCTGGTGCGCGGGGTGACGTTCGTCGTCCCGCTGGCCTTCGTCAACTGGCTGCCGGCGCTGCGGATCCTGGGCCGGGACGATCCGCTGGGGCTGCCGGGGTGGGTGGACTTCGCCTCGCCGCTGGTGGCGCTGGCGTGCTGTGCGCTGGCGGGGCTGGCCTGGCGGGCGGGGCTGCGCGGGTACCGGAGTACGGGAAGTTGACGGCCGCGGCGGGCGGCAGGCGAAGGGGCGGTTCGGCGGTGGACGACTTCATCGAGCTCGACGGCGTCGAGAAGGTCTTCGACGTGCGGCGCAGGGCGGGTTTCCTGCGCCGTGAGCGGCGCGAGGTGCGGGCGGTGGACGGCATCAGCTTCCGTGTCCCGCGCGGGGAGATGGTCGGCTACATCGGCCCCAACGGCGCCGGGAAGTCCACCACCATCAAGATGCTCACCGGCATCCTGGTGCCCAGCGGCGGCAGGCTGCGGGTCGCGGGCATCGACCCCTCGCGCGACCGGGCGCGGCTGGCCCGCCGCATCGGGGTGGTCTTCGGGCAGCGCACCACGCTGTGGTGGGACCTGCCGCTGCGCGACTCCTACGGTCTGGTGCGCCGCATGTACCGCATCCCTGACGTCCGTTACCGCGCCAACCTCGAGCGGTGCATCGAACTCCTCGACCTGGGCAAGCTGCTGGACGTCCCGGTGCGGCAACTGTCGTTGGGGCAGCGGATGCGCGGGGACATCGCGGCGGCGCTCCTGCACGATCCCGAGGTGCTCTACCTCGACGAGCCGACGATCGGTCTCGACGTGGTCAGCAAGGCGAAGGTGCGCGAGTTCCTGCGGGAGGTGAACGCCGAGCGGGGCACGACCGTGCTGCTGACCACGCACGACCTGACCGACATCGAGCAGCTGTGCAAGCGGGTGATGGTCATCGACCGGGGGCGGCTGGTCTACGACGGCGGGCTGGACGGCCTGCACGCGGTGGGGGAGAGCGAGCGGATGCTCGTCATCGATCTGGAACGAGAGCTTCCGCCCATTGACGGTGTAAAAGGCGCCCGCACGGTGAAGGTCGAAGGGCCGCGCCAGTGGCTCGCGTTCGCCGCCACGCAGAGCGCGGCGCCGATCGTGGCGGAGGTCGCCGGGCGCTATCCGCTGGTCGACCTCTCGGTCCGCGAACCGGACATCGAAGAGGTCATCGCCAAGATGTACGCGGGCGGCCAGGCGCTGTAGGCGCGCGTCAGCGGGCCCTAGGCTGTTCGCCATGATGAGCGAACTTCCTGAGATGCGAGCCTCCGACGCGGAGCGCGAGCGGATTGCCGAGGCGCTGCGCGAGGCCGCCGCCGAGGGGCGGCTGGACATGGAGGAGTTCGGGGAGCGCCTGGAGGCCGCGTACAAGGCCCGTACGCACGCCGAGCTGGAGCCGCTCGTACGGGACCTGCCGGTGCCGGCCCGGGCGGCCGCCCCCGCGGCCCCGGTCGTGGGCGACGGCGGCTGGGAGGGGCGGATCGGCGGCCGGCCGACGTCCAAGGGCGCCGTCGGCGTCATGGGCGGCTTCCAGCGCCGCGGCGCCTGGACGGTGCCCCGCGTGTTCACGGCCTTCACCTTCTGGGGCGGCGGTCAGATCGACCTGCGCGAGGCCCGCTTCGAGGACCGCGAGGTGGTCGTGCGCTGCATCGCCGTCATGAGCGGGATGCAGGTCCTCGTCCCGCCGGACCTCGAGGTGGAGGTCGGCGGCATCGGCATCATGGGCGGCTTCGACGACAAGGCCACCGGCCCGGGCTCGCCGGGCTCGCCCCGGGTGCGCATCACCGGCGTCGCCTTCTGGGGCGGCGTGGGCGTCGAGCGCAAGCAGACGAAGGCCGAGCGCAAGCGGCTGCGGGAGGAGCGGCGCGAGGAGCGTCGGCTGAACCGGGAGGAGCGCCGCGGCGGCCGCAAGGAGCTGGACTGATCGTTTCTGCCGGCCCGCGTCACCGCCGGGCTCAGAGCTCCGCCGCCGCGCGGCCCCGTAGCGCGTCGAGGTCCAGGGCGTTCGCCATCGCCCGGTAGCCGGCGTCGCTGGGGTGGAGGTGGTCGCCGCAGTCGTACGCGGGCAGCAGCCGCAGGGGGTTCGCCGGGTCGCGCAGCGCCCGGTCGAAGTCGACGACCTCGTCGAAGACGTCGCCCTGCCGGATCTCGGCGTTCACGCCCTGCCGCACCAGCTCCTGCTCCCGCCCGAGGCCCGTGCGCCCGCCGAACGGCGCCAGCGTCGCGCCGATCACCCGCAGCCCGCGCGCGTGCGCCCGGGCGACCAGCTCCCGCAGCCCCGCCGTGATCCGGGCCGGGTCGGTCTGCCGGGGGCGGCGCATGATGTCGTTCACGCCGAGCTCGACCACGACGGCCCGTACGCCCGTGCGCGAGAGCACGTCGCGGTCGAAGCGCTCCAGGCCGCTGGGGTTGTTCCGGGGGTTGGCGCCCACGCCGCCCAGCAGGACGCGGTTGCCGCTGATGCCCTGGTTGAGGACGCCGTAGCGCGGGGCGCCCGGCTCCTCGCGCAGCCGGCGGGCGAGGAAGTCGGTCCAGCGGTGGTTGGCGCCCACGGTGGAGGAGACGCCGTCGGTGATGGAGTCGCCGACGACCACGACTGAGCCCTGCGCCTCCGTGCTCCAGACGTCGACGCCGGTGACGTAGCGCCAGTACGGGGTCCGGGCGGTGTAGGCGTTGCCGTCGCGGTTCTCGGTCCGGTCGCCCTGTGCGAGGTAGGAGACCTGGCGGGCGTGCGGGTGGTAGGTGACCGGCCCGGAGGGCGTGGGGGAGTACGTGGTGACCAGCAGGTCCGCACCGTGGTCGACCGTCAGCCGGACCGGGTCGCTGACGGCCGCCCGGCCGGCGGGGATCGTCACCGCGGGCCGGCCGCCGAACGTCAGCGCCCGCATGCTGCCGGGCGCGGCGGCGGGACCGGTGGGGCCGGCGGCGACGGCGAGCGAGGCGTGGCCGATGGTCAGGGGCCTGTCGCCGAAGAGGTTGGAGAGGTGGATGCGGGCCCTGGTGCCGGCCAGGGTGGTGCGTACGACGTTGCGGATGGACCGTCCGGCGTAACCCCGGGCGGTGTTCGGCTCGGCCGCCGCCGGAGAGGTGGACCAGGCGCCCGCCCAGCTGCCGGAGGCCGCGGGCGCGGCGGAGCCGGGCGTCTCGTGCGGCCTGCTCCCGGGCCGGCCGCCGTGGCCGCCGGCCCCGACGCATATGACCGCCGTGACAGCGGTCACCACGGCTGCCAGTGCGGCGAGCACGGCGTATGCCGCACCGCGTGACAGAGGTGGCCTGTTCATGGGCGGATGTCTCCTGGGGAATGGCGGAGCGTACCGCTCCGGGTGGCCTGGCGGGCCGGGAGGACGAGAGCCTCGCAGCGCGTGCTCGTGACATGTCATGGGCGACTTGTCAGACGCGGGGAACTCTTCGGCCGTTCCCCGAGTCGGTCGGGTAGGGACAATGCACGTGAGGACAGCCGGAACGGGTGGTGGTGTGGATGAAACGCTCCCATGGACAGGAGCCGCCTGCCGCTGGTGGCGAGGCGATTGCCGCCGATGGGGTGATGCCCGCCCGGACCGGTGGATTCACCTACAGCGCGGCGGACGAGGAGAAGCGGCGCGGAGTGCGCCGGATGAAGGCGCTGGCGACCGGGCTGCTGCTCGCGGTCGCGGCCGTCTACGCCCTCGCCAAGTGGGCGCAGACCTCGGGCTCGGGCGGCTGGGCCGGCTATGTGGCGGCCGCGGCGGAGGCGGGCATGGTGGGTGCGCTCGCCGACTGGTTCGCCGTCACCGCGCTCTTCCGGCGCCCGATGGGCCTGCCGATCCCGCACACGGCCATCATCCCCACCAAGAAGGACCAGCTCGGCCAGAGCCTGGGCGACTTCGTGGGCGAGAACTTCCTCTCCGGCGACGTGGTGCGGCTGCGGCTGCGTGCGGTCGGCATCGGCTCCCGCCTCGCGCTCTGGCTCGCCGAACCGGCCCACGCCGACCGGGTGACCGCCGAGCTGGCCACGGCGCTGCGCGGTGCGCTGAGGGTGCTGCGCGACTCCGACGTCCAGGCCGTCGTCGGCGAGGCCATCACCCGCCGGGCGGAGGCCGCCGAGGTCGCGCCCGGCATCGGCACGATGCTGGAGAAGGTCGTCGCCGACGGCGGCCACCGCAAGGTGGTGGACCTGATGTGCGTGCGGGCCCACGACTGGCTCGTCCTGCACAGCGACTCGGTGATGGCCGCGGTCACGGGCGGCGCCCCCGGCTGGACGCCCCGCTTCGTCGACCGCAAGGTCGGCGAGCGCGTCTACAAGGAACTGCTGCGCTTCGTGACCGAGATGCGCGACATGCCCGACCACCCGGCCCGGGGCGCCGTCGACCGCTTCCTCGCCGACTTCGCGCAGGACCTGCAGACCGACGACGACACGCGGGCGCGCGTCGAGCGGCTCAAGGCGGAGGTGCTGGGCCGTGGCGAGGTCCAGGACATCATCGTCTCGGCGTGGTCCTCGGTCCGCGCGATGATCGTGGCCGCGGCGGAGGACGAGCGCAGCGAGCTGCGGCTTCGCGCGCGGGTCTCGATCCTCTCGCTGGGCGCGCGGATGACGGCCGACGAGCGCCTGCGGTCGAAGGTCGACGGCTGGCTGGAGGACGCGGCCGTCTATGTGGTGACGACCTATCGGGACGAGATCACGTCCCTGATCACGGACACGGTGGCCGGCTGGGACGCCGAGCAGACCTCCCGCAAGATCGAGGCGCACATCGGCCGGGACCTGCAGTTCATCCGCATCAACGGCACGGTGGTGGGCGCGCTGGCGGGCCTGCTGATCTACTCGGCGTCGAGGCTGCTGGGGGCGTAGGGCCCCCGCCGGCGCGGGGGCGGGGAGCGAACCGGCGGTCACGACCTAGGGTCGACGCCGTGTTGAAGAAACGTCCCACCCTGCTGTGGCTCCTCGCCCCCTACGTGCTCTACCTGGCGGCGCTGCCCCTCGCCGACCGTGTCCACCCCACCGTCCTCGGCCTGCCCTTCCTCTTCTTCTGGCTCCTGCTGGCCACCCTCCTCACCCCGGCGGCCGTCTTCCTCGCCTGGCGGGGCGACCGCAAGCGGGGCCGGGTATGAGCGCCGACGCCGCCGTCGCGTCGGCGATCTTCGGCGGCTTCATGGTCCTCACCGTCGCCCTGGGCCTGCTGGCCGTACGCGGCCGGGGGGCGGGCGGCGGGCTCGCGGAGTGGTCCGTGGGCGGCCGCAGCCTCGGCACGGTCTTCATCTGGGTGCTGATGGCCGGCGAGGGCTACACCAGCTTCAGCTACCTGGGCGCGGCCGGCTGGGGCTACAACCACGGCGCGCCCGTGCTGTACGTCATCGCGTACCTCTCCTGCGGCTACGCCATCGGCTACGTCGTCGGCCCGATGCTCTGGGCGTACGCCCGGCGCCACGGCCTGGTGAACATCACGGACATGGTGGCGCACCGCTACGACAGGCCGTGGCTCGGCGCGGTGGTGGCCGTCCTGGCGACGGTGTGCCTGCTGCCGTACATCCAGCTGCAGATCACGGGGATGGGGGTCGTCGTCTCGACGATCTCGTACGGGGCGATCAGCCTGAACTGGGCCTACTTCATCGCCTTCGCGGTGACGACGGGCTTCGTGGTGGTGAGCGGGCTGCGCGGCAGCGCGTGGGTGTCGGTGCTCAAGGACGTGCTGGTCATCGCCACGCTGGGCTTCCTGGCGATCTACGTTCCGGTGCACTACTTCGACGGCTACGGGCCGTTCCTGGACCGGATCGTGGCGGAGAAGCCGGACTGGCTGACGTTCACCGGACACGGCGGCAGCGGGCTGGGCGGCACCTGGTTCGTCACGACCAGCTTCCTCAACTCCCTGACGGTCGTCATCTTCCCGACGACCGTGGCGGGCTATCTGAGCGCGCGCAACGCCGATGCGCTGCGGCGCAACGCGATGCTGCTGCCGTTCTACAACGTGCTGCTGTTCGTGCCGATGCTGCTGGGCCTGGCGGCGCTCTTCGTGGTGCCTGGGCTGACGGGGGCCGGGTCGAACCTGGCGCTGTTCAAGCTGGTCGTCGACTCGCTGCCGGCCTGGGCGGTCGGGGTGATCGGGGTGGCGGCGGCGCTCTCGTCGATCGTGCCGATGGCGGTGTTCATGCTGGTCATCGGCACGATGTGGGGCAGGAGCGTGCTGGGGGCGGTGCCGGCGCTGGCCGGGCGGCCGGACCGGCAGAAGGCGGCGGCGCAGGTCGTGGTCGTGGTGTCCGGCGCGCTGGCGCTGGTGCTGACGTACACCGAGCCGAACACGCTGGTGCGGCTGTCGCTCATCTCGTACGAGGGCATGGCGCAGCTCGTACCGATGATCCTGCTGGGGCTGGTGTGGCGGCGGCTGACGCTGTGGGGCGCGGTGAGCGGGCTGGTGGCGGGCGGTGCGCTGGTGTGCGCCCTGGTCTTCACCGAGCGCGATCCGGTGTGGGGGGTGAACGCGGGCGCGCTGGCGCTGGCCGTGAACGTGGCGGTGGCCGTGGCGGTGTCGTGGTGGGGGCCGAAGCCGGCGGACACGCGCCCCGACGAGGAGGTGCTGGCGGCGGATCCGGGGCCGGAGACGGCCCCGGGGAAGACCGCTGTCAGTGGTTCGGTCTAACATCGGTACGAACGATTGAACGGATAGATTCAACGGGCAGAGGGGAGGGGCATGATGCGGCACATCGTCCGTACGTACATGAGCGTGCTCCTTCTCCTGCTCTGCGAACTGCTGCTCGCGCAGAACAGCTTGCTGAGCGCCGTCGCCTTCGCCGCGACCGCCGCCGTCGCGGCCACGGCCGCCCTGCTGCTGTGCGCGGTCGCCGCCGCGCGTACGGCCGGCCCTCTGACGCCGACCCGAATACGCACCGCGATACGGGACCGGGAGCTGCGCACGGCCTTCCTGGCCCAGCGCGATCCCGACGCCCAAGGCCGTCGCCGGCCCCGAGCGCCCGGTCGTCTCGTCCCGACGGCCGCGTAGGCGCTCCCGCTTCCCTGATTCCCGGGGTTGCCCCCGTGTGGGCTTCTCCCCAGGGCCGCGCCGCCCGCGCGGCTCGTCACGCCGAATTCCCTGCTTCTCGCTTCCTTCGGCACGACGAGACCCGTGGAGGGCTCACCCACCATGTCCCTTTTCTCGCCCCTGTTCACCTCGCTCGGTTCCCTGCTCACCCACCTCGCGGACGGGCTCGACGTGGTCTTCGGCGCCTCGTCGACCGCCGCCGCGATCGTGGTGTTCACCTGCCTGGTGCGGCTCGCGCTGCATCCCCTCAGCCGGTCGGCGGCCCGGGGCGAGCGGACGCGCGCCGAGCTCGCGCCGCGCCTGGCCGAGCTCAAGCGCAAGCACGCGAAGAACCCCGAGCGGCTGCAGCGGGAGGCGGCCGAAATGTACGTGAAGGCCGGCTCGTCGCCGCTGGCGGGCTGTCTGCCGATGCTGGCCCAGCTGCCGGTCTTCTACGTGATGTACCACCTGTTCTCGAGCGGCGACGACGGGGGGAATCTGCTGGAGCACACGCTGCTGGGCGCGCCGTTGGGCGACCGTTGGGCGGACGCGCTGGGCGACGGCGGGCTCGTGGGGCCGCACGGGCTGGTGTACCTGGGCCTGTTCGCGCTGGTGGCCGCCGTCGCCACCTGGACGTACGTGCGCAACCGCAAGGCCGCGGCGGCGCTGCCGCTGCCGGACGCGGGGGACACCCCGGTGCCGGGCATGGCCGCGATGGCGAAGGTGATGCCGCTGCTCTCCTTCGGCACGCTGGTCACCGCCGCCGTGGTGCCGCTGGCGGCGGGCCTGTACCTGGTGACGACCACGACGTGGTCGGCGGTGGAGCGGGCGTACCTGCAGCCGCTGCGCACTCCGGCGGAGGCGGGGCAGAAGGCGAAGTCCACGGCACGGGCCAAGGGGTAGCCCGGGCCGGGCCGAGGGGCGGTCTTTTGCCACCCGGGGGTCCGCAGACCGAAACGGGTCTTGCGGAGAGACCCTCCGTTCTTGGACGATCATCCGGGGCCGACTGGAGACTTCGGGAGTTGGAGCGATGAGACTGCTGCGAGTCGGGCCCGCCGGTGCGGAGCGCCCGGCGCTGCTGGACGAGGACGGGACGCTGCGCGATCTGTCGGCGCTCGTGCCGGACGTGGACGGGGCACTGCTGGCCGACGAGTCCGCGCTGTCGCGGATCCGGGCGGCGGTCGGGGCCCGCATCCTGCCCGCCCTGGACGCGACGGGGCTGCGGATCGGCCCGCCGCTCGCCCGGATCGGCAAGATCGTGGGCATCGGGGTGAACTACCACGACCTGGTGGCCGCCGCCGGGGTGCGCACGCCCGCCGAGCCGGTGGTGTTCCTGAAGGCGCCCGACACGGTCGTCGGCCCGGACGACACGGTGCTCGTGCCGCGCGGCAGTGAGAAGACCGACTGGGAGGTCGAGCTGGCCGTCGTCATCGGGCGCACGGCCCGCTATCTGCGCACGGACCAGGAGGCGCTGGCCGCGGTGGCGGGCTACGCGGTGGCGCACGACGTCTCCGAGCGCGCGTTCCAGAACGAGCGCGGCGGGCAGTGGGACAAGGGCAAGAACTGCGAGACGTTCAACCCGCTCGGGCCGTGGCTGGTGACCGCCGACGAGATCCCCGACCCCCAGGCCCTGGGCCTGCGGCTGTGGGTCAACGGCGAGCTGATGCAGGATTCGAGCACGGCGCGGCAGATCTTCCCGGTCGCCCACCTCGTGCGCTACGTCAGCCAGTTCATGACCCTGTACCCGGGCGACGTCATCAACACCGGCACGCCGGCGGGAGTGGCGGTCGGGCGGCCCGAGCCCAAGCCGTACCTGCGGGCGGGCGACGTGGTGGAGCTGGAGATCGACGGGCTGGGACGGCAGAGGCAGCTGCTGAAGGACGCCTGACCCGACCGGCCCACGCCCGCCGTGGGCCGTCCGGGGGAGGAGCGCGTGTGCTGCCGGGTTCCTCCCCCGGGCTTAGGCATATTGTCCGACATGTCTCAGAACGGGTGCAGGCGCCGCCGGGTGTCCCGTCCGGCGGCCACCGTCCTGGCCACACTGGCCGCCATCGGGGGCACGCTGCTGGCCGGCGCGTTCACCGCGCCGAACCTGGACCGCGGCGAAGCGGAGCCGGCCGGACCGGGCCCGTGCGTGCCGGGTACGTGCCCGCGCTCGTACCCCGACCCGAACAGCGGTCAGCTCGCCGGCCGGGACAACGGCGTCAACGTCTTCGTCGGCGGCGACTACGCCGTGCGCCAGGCGGCCGCCGGGGCCGAGGGCCGGGTCGTCGTCCTCGGCAGCTTCGACCTGGCCAAGGCCGCCGGGACGCCCCCCGCCTACAACGTGGGGGTCGTCGGCCTCGGCTCCCGTGTGCCCCCGGACAACGGATCGGCGTTCCTGCGCGTGGGCGGCGACCTCAAGCTCGCGGCCGGCCAGCGGCTGGTGGCCGAGGAGGGGCCCGTCAGCGGCAGCGTGACCTACGCCGGCAACCACCCGGGCCCCGGCACGGTGAGCCCGAAGGCGGCCCACGACGTCTCCGCCGTCTCCGCCGACCAGGGCCTGCGCGAGGAACTGACCTCCGCCAGCACCTGCTACGCCTACGACAAGGGCGTCACCCGCAAGCCCACGGGCACCGCCGTCAACCAGGGCCCCGCCACCGTCTTCACCGGCGACGGCTCCTCCGCCCTCCAGGTCTTCAGCGTCCCCTTCGACCTCACCGCCCCCGGCGGCGGACCGCAGAACCTGACCTTCCAGCGCATCCCCGCCGACGCGACCGTGCTCGTCAACCTCGCCGGCCCCGGCAACGACGTGCACACCCTCAACACCTCCACCGCCCGGATCGTGGGCGTGCGGCGGGACCGGCTGCTGTGGAACTTTCCCGACGCCAAGGAGGTCCAGCTGGCCGGCACCGGCCAGCTCGACGGCTCCGTCCTGATCGGCCGCCGCGCCGGCCTCACCCACGTGAGCCTGCCGGGTGTCAACGGACGCCTGTTCACCGCCGGTTCCCTCGTCCACGAGTCCTCCGCGGGCGCCACCGGCCAGACCCTCCACGCCTACCCCTTCACCGGCCGCCTCCCCGACTGCGGCACGGGCCCCTCGCCCGAGGCCGGGGCCGCGGACCCCGACGACGACTTTCTCGACGTCCCCGTGCCGGACGGCTGGGGCGGCGCCCCGGCGATCGCCCCCTCCCCCGGCGCCCCGGTCACCGGCGACGGCCACGAGCTGGCCCGGGGCGGCCCGCCGATGAGCACCGAGATGATCATCGGGGCCTCCCTCATGACCGCCGGCGCGGGACTGGCCCTGCTGGTCCTGCACCGGCAGCGGCGACCGGACTGGGAGTGAGGGGAGCCGGGTGCCCGCCCGGTCAGCAGTCGACCTTCGCGCAGATCGCGTAGGCGTCGAAGGCGCTGGTGACGTTCGAGTCGTTCTGGACGACCACGACCCACGCCGTGAAGGCCGCACCCTGGGGGAACGACCTGAAGGTCCGCACCTCGGGGATGAAGCCGAAGAACCCGCCGCCGAGCACCTTCTTGCCGGCCGGGCAGTCCACGATGGCCTGGGCGTTGTCGTGGGCGGCGACCAGGAGGTTGGACTTGACGACCACCTCGTAGCCCGTGAAGGCCTTCCCCTTGCCGCCGTCCGACGGGGCGCTCTGAACGCAGTTGTGGCTGTCGATCCCTTCCTTCTCCACGAGGGAACAGGGCGCTACGGCCGAAGGGCCGTCGCCCGGCACCGCGTGGACGCCGCCGGCGCCGAACAGCACCGCGGCAAGCCCCGCCGCGACGGCGGCGGAGAAACGTATCGCACTCACAGGAGCCCCTTCATCTGACGTGACCACCGGGCTCGAACCCGGTAGCCACAGGAAAAGGCGTGCCCCGCCGGACGGCGCGCGCGATTGCTCCGATCGGCCGTATCGGCCGACCCACCCCGCGAACACGGTGCCGACGGGCCCGGGGCGGCGGTCGGGCAGTGACCGGCCGCCGCCCCTGCGGCTAGATCCCGAAGGGAGCCGCGTAGCGGACGATGCCGCTCGGCAGCGGGTGCGCCTCGTCCAGGGCCAGGGCCATCAGGGCCTCGTCCGGAACGTCGAAGCTCACCCCGATGCCGGACGCCGAGGCCCGGCCGAAGCCGAACCGCGGATAGTACGCCGGGTGCCCGAGGACGGTGACGTACCGCTCGCCCCTGTCCTTGGCGGCCTCCAGAGCCGCCCGGATGGCCGCCGATCCGGCGCCGCTCTTCTGGTGCTCGGGCCGTACGGAGACGGGAGCCAGGCACAGGGCCGGGGTCTCGCCGATGTGGCAGCGGGTCAGCAGCGCGTGCCCGACGACCGTGCCGTCCTCGTCGGTGGAGACGACGGACAGGCCCTCGATCCACGAGGAGTCGGCGCGCAGCGCGTCGACGAGGTCGGCCTCCAGAGGCGTCTCGAAGGCCGCGAGGGTGATCTCACGGATGACGGGGACGTCGGCGCCGGTCTCGGCGCGGGTGATCCAGGTGTGAGGTGTACGCATGACGGGATGACCGTCCGTTTCATGGTGGGTGCGTGTGGGAACCACCTCGCGAGCTCACGCTCGGGGCGAGGCGGGTGGCCGGGTCAGGCCTTCGCCCGCGGCACGAGGCCGATGAGGGCGGCACGAGCTGCGGCGACGGCCTTGAGCGCGGTCATCAGCCCCGCCTGCCCTTCGTTCTCGTTCCGGATCCACACGACCCCCACACGGTAGCCCAGGGCCCCCGGATCGTTCATCCCGTTTTCGGGGACGCCCTCAGGCCCCTCAGCCCCTCGGCTGGGTGAAGCGGATGCGGTTGCCGAAGGGGTCACGGAGGCCGCAGTCGATGCCGTACGGGCGCTCGGTGGGCTCCTCGGTGAACTCGACGCCCCGGCCCAGCAGCGTCTCGTACGTCTTGCGGCAGTCGTCCGTGGTGAAGATCAGCCAGCCGCCCATCGCCCCCTTGGTCACCAGCTCGCGGACCTGCCGCGCCGTCTCCTCGGACATCGCCGGAGCGCCCGGCTTCTCCAGCAGGATCTGGCGCTCCGGGTGGCCGGGCACGCTGACGGTCAGCCAGCGCATGAAGCCCATGTCGACGTCGGCGCCGACCTCCAGACCGAGCTTGCCGACGTAGAAGTCGAGGGCCTCGTCCTGGTCGAGGACGTATATCTGCGATTGCGTGATGGCGTTGAACATGTGCATCACGCTACGGGGCGGGCCGGCCGGAAACTTATCCAAAACTGCTCAGTCGTCAGGCGCTGGGCCGCGTCCAAGCCATCGTGAAGCACGTCGGTACGCCCACGGGCGCCGCGTCCTTGCGGTACGCCCTCGGTGACCGGCCGACGATGTCGCGGAACGTGCGGCTGAAGGTGCCGGGGCTGCCGAAGCCGACCTCGAAGCAGATGTCCGTCACACTGCGGTCGGTCTCCCGCAGCAGGAACATCGCCCGCTCGACGCGGCGGCGCTGGAGGTAGCGGTGCGGTGTCTCGCCGAATGTGGCCCGGAAGGTCCGCGCGAAGTGCGCCGGGGACACATGGGCGATCCGGGCCAGGGCCGGGACGTCCAGCGGCTGCGCGTAGGCACGGTCCATCGCGTCCCGGGCCCGCAGCATGCGGCGGTTGGTCTCTTCCACGGCGCGGCTCACGGCGCCCATCACACCACGGTTCGGCTCTGCCGGTGACCGGTCCATGAGGGGCCGGTCCGCGTCCCGTGCCGGGCGTACTGTGGGTCGAGGCTGTTCAACTCTCCCGACAGGCAGGGACATGGCGGTGGCGGCGACCCTCGGAGACCGGCTGGCCGAACTGCGCGTGCGGCGCGGACTGACCCAGGAAGGGCTGGCCGAGAAGGCCCGGCTCAGCGTGGACACGGTGCGCAAGCTGGAGCAGAACCAGCGCTTCACGGCGCGCATGGCCACGCTCAACAGCCTGGCCCGCGCCCTGGACATCGAGACGTCCGCCCTCCTCGGACCGCCCGCCGTGCTGGAGTCGTCCGCCGGCGCCGAGCCGCCCAGCATCCTCGCGCTGCGACAGGCGGTGACCCCGTTGTCAGGCTTCCCCGGCCTCGGGGAGGAGGACGACACCCCGCCGCCCACGGTCGGGCAGCTGCGCAGCAGCATCCGCACCACCGAGGGCGTGCGCCGCCGGGGCGAGCTGACGAAGATCACGGCCCTGCTTCCCACGCTGCTCGCCGACGGCCGCGCCGCGGTGCGCCACTTCACGGGCGAGGACCGTTCGGCCGCGTACGCCGTGCTCGCCGAGGCGTATCAGGTCGCGGCCACGACTCTGACCGCCTTCGGCAAGGAGGACGCGGCCTACACCGCCCTGGAGCGGTCCATGGACGCCGCGGCGCGTTCCGACGACCCGCACCTGGAGGCCATCGGCATCTCCACCCTGTCGTGGATCTTCTGCAAGCAGGGCCGCGTCGCCGACGCCGAGCGCGTGGCCGTGCGGATGGCGGAACGCATCGAGCCGGGCTTCCGGTCCGCTCCCCTGGACCTCGCGCTCTGGGGCATCCTGCTGCTCCGCGGCGCGACGGCCGCGGTGCGGGCGGACCGCGGCGACACGGCGGAGGAGCTGCTGTCCCTCGCCTCCGCCGCGGCGGCCCGCATCGGCACCGACCGCCTCGACTACGCGACCCCGTTCGGCCCGACGAACGCCGGCGTCGCCACGGTGAACGCCTACGTGGACATGGGCAAGCCGGACAAGGCCCTGACCCACGCCGCACGCATCCCCGGCCTGTCGGGCCTGCCGCCCACCTGGCTCGCGCGGCACTACCTCGACCGCGCCCAGGCCTACGCGGAGATGAACCGCGACGGCGACGCCACCCGCGCCCTCCTGGCGGCGGAACGGACGGCGCCGGAGTGGATGCGCTACCACGGCTCCTCCCGCCATCTCGTGGCCGAGCTGCGGGGGCGGGAGCTGCGCCGCACCTCGCCCATCAAGGACCTGGCCCTCCGGCTGGAGCTCGAGGACTAGGACGCCCTGTCCCAGTCGCCCCGGCGACTCGCACGCCACGTCCCTGGCCCGGGGATACGGCAGGCCGCATGGTGTTCAGGCGATCAACGCCGAACTCCGGGAGCAGCCATGCACAGCGCCGACGAACCCTTCGCCCCGCAGAAGCGCGATACGGAGCTCCGGGCGAAAGTGCGCGAGGTCAACGAGCGCAGCGGCAAAGGGCGGGACGTCGCAGGCCTGCGCGGCAGCGCGGCCCGCTCGCCCGTCGGGTGCGGGGAGTGCGCGCAGCTGGAGGCGGCGCGGCGGGAGGCCGTGGCCGGGGGTGACACCGGTGAGGCCGACGACGCCACGATCGCCGTGCGGCGGCACTTCCGCGACGCGCACCTGCTGCCGAGCGGGCGTGCCCGATGAGCCGCCGTACCGCCACCGCCCGCGCCACCGGGCGGCTCGTGAGCAACTGCCCCCACCTCGTGGGATGGACCCGCACCGGCGGCGAGTCGCGCTGCGACCGCTGCGGCACCCGGCGCTTCGACGACTACGCCGCCATCCGCCCCTCCGGGCTGCCCGCCGCGGTCACCCCGTCACCCACCGCCCGCCGCGCAGCGGACCGCAACGCGGCGGCAGCCATGGCCACTGCATCGTGGCCAGCGACGGACGGTCGGAGGATTCCACGCAGCGCGACACCTGCAGGGTGTGCGAGCGGCCGATGGTGACCTGCGTCGGTCTCCACCCATCCCCCTCTTCCTCGCGGAGCGCGATGTTCCGTACGCGCCCTCGGGCGCTGCTGTGCCCCTGCCACCTTAGGTGTCGGTGATCGCCCGGCAGGAGAGATTCCCGGTGCCCATCGTGGACCGGAGTTACCGGCCAGTCCCCGTCGCCACCGGCGACGGGGACTGCGTTCGCCAGAGCATCAGACGGCTGACGGCGGCCCGTCCGGCCACAGGCCCCGTTCGTGGTGACCCGGCGCATTCCGTCGACAGCCACGAAACAGGCATCGGCAACCGCGAGCGTGACCACAGCGCACGAAGGCCCTGACAAGGGCGGGAGGAGCAACGGATGGAGCGGACGAGGCTGTTGGCCAAGGGGGCACTGGCCCTGTCGGGGGCGTGTCTGGTGACCGGGTACCTGACCGTCCCCGCCGAATCCGCCCCCGCGGTCAGGTACCAGGTGTTCACGCCCGCCAGCGCGTCGAAGGAGTGGCGGCCGCCTGCCGGCGTGAAGCGGGTCCATGTCTACATCTGGGCGCCCGGGGGCGGCGGGGGCGGTGCCGGGGGCGCCGGAGGCGGCGGGGGCGGCGAAGGAAGGGGGCTGGTCAGCGGCACTGGTGTGGACTCCTCGGAAAACGGCGGCGGGGGCGCCGGTGGAGGCGGCGGTGCGGGTGGCGGCGGGGGCGGATCCGGCGCCTTCGTCCACTGCGACCTGTGGCCGGCCCAGATGCGCCTCGACCCGGCTCGCGCCGGCACGGGCGGGACCGGGGGCGCGGGCGGCGCCGGCGGCGGAAGCGGCACCAACGGTCTGGGAACGGACGGCAGTCGAGGCAAGGACGGCAGCACGGGCGGCAACGGGACCGAAGGCAACAACAGCCTGGTCTCCTACTACACCTACGCGTACGGCTCCGGGTACTACACCCCCTATCTGACCGTGCCCGGTGGCTCCGGAGGAAGCGGGGGACGTGGCGGGCACGGTGGCCCCGGAGGAAGCGAAAAGGGCGCTTCCGCCGGCCGTGCCGTGAAGAACCGCACGGCGGGCGGTGCCGGAGGGAAAGGCGCCAAGAGCGGCGAATGCCGTGTCCAACACGCCGGCAAGGACGGGGACAAGGGCGGCCTGGGGCAGGACGGCGCAGCCGTACCGAAGGGCAGGAGGAGCGGTACCCCGACCGGGGGCGGAGGAGACGGTGGCGCCGGACGCCGTCCACCCACCACCCGCGTGAAGCTTCCCGACGGCACCACCTTCACCCTGCCGGCGACAGTGGGCGACGGCGGGGCGGGCGGAAGCGGAGGCAAAAGGGATTTCTTGGGCACGGTACTGTCCATCAGCTCAGGTGGTAACGGCGGCGTCAGCAGCAGCTCGCCTGAGAACGGCACGCGTGGCTACGCCGGCAAACCGGGCGCCAAGGGAGGAGACGGGCTCATTCTCGTCGCCTGGTGAGGTGTACGGCTGAACGCCCGGCTACGAGCAGCCGCTGCTCCTCGTAGTAGCGCAGCAACCGGCGTGGTGTGCCGGTGCGTTCGGCCAGCTCCCCGATGCGTGCGTGCCCCACCTCACGGCGTCCCGCCTTGACCCTCACACCAATGTGAGGTTCGAGCATGGGGACATGGACAACGCACTCTTCCCCTACAGCCCCATCGTCGAGCGCGAGCCGATCCACTGGCCCGGGGGCGCCCGCGTCGCCTTCTACGTCGGGCTGAACGTCGAGCACTACCAGGTCGACCGCCCCTCGACGAGCATCTTCCCCGGCACCGCGCACCTGGCGCCGGACCCGCTGAACTACGGCTGGCGCGACTACGGGCCCCGGGTGGGCATCTGGCGGCTGATCGAGAGCCTCGACCGGCACGGGATGCGGGCGAGCGTGATGCTCAACTCCGACGTCGCCGAGCGCTATCCGCAGATCATCCGGGCGGGCCGGGACCGGGACTGGGCGTGGGCCGCGCACGGCAAGAACAACTCGGTCTTCCAGGCCGACATGACGGCCGAGGAGGAACGCGCCTATCTGGCCGAGGTGGTCGGCACCATCGAGAAGGCCACCGGCCGCAGGCCGCGCGGCTGGCTGGGGCCGGCGCTCACCGAGACCTTCCGGACGCCGGAGCTGCTCGCCGAGCTCGGTCTGAGCTATGTGATGGACTGGTCGAACGACGACCAGCCGTACCGGCTGAACGTGCCGGGGATGCTGAGCGTGCCGTACTCGATCGAGGTGAACGACATCAGCCTCTTCGTCGGCAAGAGCCTGAGCGGGCCGGACTTCGTGCAGATCGTCAAGGACCAGCTGGAGCAGCTGTACGCCGACGCGGCGGACAGCGGCCGGGTGATGTCGCTGGTCCTGCACCCGTTCGTCATCAACCAGCCGTTCCGGCACAAGTACTTGGACCAGGCGCTCGAGCACATCGCCGGCCACCCCGGGGTGTGGCTGACGACCAGCGACGAGATCGCCGAGCACTACGCCCGTACGGCCGCCCGTACGACCGCCGGGTCGGCGGCCTAGGCCTCGTGCCCGTCCAGGACGATCGTGCGGCCCTGTTCCGCCGAGGCCTTGGCCGCCTCCAGGACGCGCAGGGCGGCCGCCGCCTCGCGGGCGGTGACCGGGGGGCGGCCGCCGGTGCGCAGCGCGTCGGCGATCGCGGCGTAGTAGGCGGGGTAGTCGCCCGGCAGGGTCGGCACCGGTTCGCCGCCGCCGGTCAGCGGGGACTCGCCGGCGCCCAGGCGTCCCCAGGAGGAGTCGGCCTCGACGCCCCAGGGCGTGGCGCCGTCCGGCCGCAGGCCCTCGCGGAGTGCGCCCTCCTGCGGGTCGAGCCCGTACTTGACGTAGCCGGCGGTGTCGCCGAGCACCCGGAAGCGGGGGCCGAGCTGGGCGGTGGTGGCGCTCATCCATAGGTGGGAGCGGACGCCGCCGCGGTGGGTGAGCGCGATGAAGGTGTCGTCGTCGGTCTCGGCGCCCGCCCGGCGCACGTCCGTCTCGGCGTAGACGCCTGTGGCCGGGCCGAAGAGGGTCAGGGCCTGGTCGACGAGGTGGCTGCCCAGGTCGTAGAGGAGGCCGCCGATCTCCGCCGGGTCGCCGGACTCGCGCCAGCCGCCCTTGGGGCGGGGCCGCCAGCGCTCGAAGCGGGACTCGAAGCGCTGGACCTCGCCGAGCGCGCCGTCGGCGACGAGCCGGGAGACGGTGCGGAAGTCGTTGTCCCAGCGGCGGTTCTGGAAGGCGCTGAGCAGCAGGCCGCGGCTGTCGGCGAGCGCGGCCAGCGACTCGGCCTCGGCGGCGGTCGCGGCGAGCGGCTTGTCGACGACGACCGGCAGCCCGGCCTCGAGGGCCGTGCGGGCGAGCGGCACATGGGTGCGGTTGGGGGAGGCGATGACGATCAGGTCGAGTTCGCCGGCGCGGGCGAACAGCTCGTCGGTGCCGGCGACGGTACGTACCCGCGGGTGCTCGGCGCGGGCCTGCTCCTGGCGCTCGGGGCTGGAGGTCACCACCGTGTCGAGGACCAGCCCGTCCGCCGCGGCGATGAGCGGGGCGTGGAAGACCGAGCCCGCGAGGCCGTAGCCGATGAGGCCGACGCGGAAGGGGGCGTGCGGGGTGCCGGTGGTGTCGTCCATGCACCCCACTTTGGCAACAGTGTTGCGTAAGTGCAAGCGGAGGGGAGAATGGCCGGTGTGAACATCCTCCGCACCGGCCGCCTCGGCGCCAACCTCGCCGCCCTGCGCGAGAACAACACCGCCGTCGTGCTCGGGCTGCTGCGCGACGCCGGCGAGCGCGGCGCCAGCCGGGCGGAGCTGGCCGCGGGCGCCGGACTGACCCCCCAGGCCGTCAGCAAGATCAGCGCCCGGCTGCGGGCGGACGGCCTCGCGGCCGAGGCGGGCCGCCGCACCTCCACGGGCGGCAAGCCGGCGACCGCCTGGCGCCTGCTGCCCGGCGCGGCGCACGCCATCGGCCTCCACCTCGACCGGGACACCGTCACCGCCACCCTGGTCGACCTCGCGGGCGCCCCCGTCGCCACCCGCACCGCACCGCTGGCCTTCGGCGCGGGCGCACCGGCGGTGCTCGACGCGGTGGCGGCCGAGGTGAGCGCCCTGCCGGCACCGGCGGCCGCCCCGGACGTCCTGGGCGTCGGCGTCGCCGCCCCCGGCCCCCTCGACCACCGCTCCGGGGTGCTGCACCGCGTCACCGGCTTCCCGCAGTGGGACGGCTTCCCGCTGCGCGACGCCCTCGCCCGCCGCCTCGGCTTGCCCGTCGTCCTGGACAAGGACACCAACGCCGCGGCCCTCGGCCTCCTGCGCCGCCCCCACGCCGCCGACCGCGGCACGGGCTCCTTCGCCTACCTCCACCTCGGCACCGGCCTCGGCGCCGGCCTCGTCCTCGGCGGCGACGTCCACCGGGGGGCCAGGACCGCGGCGGGGGAGTTCGGGCACCAGGTGCTGCGGCTGGACGGGCCCCCGTGCCCCTGCGGCCGGCGCGGCTGCGTCGAGGTCCTGTGCCTGCGGGCCGTCGCCGAGGGCGACACCCCCCGCGCCGCCCGCCTCCTGGGCGTCGCCGCCGCCAACCTCGTCCAGCTGCTGGACATCGACCTCGTCCTGCTCGGCGGCCGCACCGTCCTGGCCGACGCCGGGCGCTACGTGGAGGGCGTGCGCGCCGAACTCCCCGCCGGCGTCCCCGTGGCCGTCGCCCCCGCCGCGGAGCGCACCGTCGTCGAGGGCGCGGCCGAGCTCGTCCTCGCCCCGCTGTTCGGCCGCCCCGGACCGGCCCCCGCCACCATGGGCCCCCGGCCGGATGAAACGACAATCGGCCTACCGGGTGGCATCTGACGCCCGGTCGGACGCACACGCCGCGCGGCGCGACGGGCGGCCGGTGCGAGCGGGTGGGATGAGCCCGTACGACCGCCGGAGCCCCCACCCGCAAAGGTCCCGCGATGGCTGCGATGTTCGCGTTGTCCCCGCCCCGCCTGCCGGGGCCCGTCCGGCGAGCCCTCCTCATCGGCGCCGCCGTCCTGACGCTCGGCGCGGCCGCCGGCGCCGCCCGCACCCCCGCCGACACCCCGCAGCCGCACTGCGGCGACCCCCGCAGCGCGCAATTCCCCATCACCTCACGGCTGAGCGGCGGACCGGAGGTGTACGCGCGCGGCGGCGCACCGCGGACCTGGCAGCTGGAGCTGCGCAACGCCACGGCGGCCGAGTGCCGGGCCGTGCACCCCGTCGCCGTCCTCGCCGACAAGGGCCGCGCGCTCGAACCCGCCCACTTCCACCTGGACTTCTACGACCCGGGCAGCTCGCGCTGGCTGCCCGTCGCCTTCGAGCGGACCGACGAGGCGGAGAACGTCGGGGTGCTGGACGGCCGTTCGCCCGGCGCCGCCGACTCCGCGGGCTTCCCCGGCTTCGACGTCCCCCCGAACGGCGCCGTCACCGTCCCGCTGCGGCTGACCTTCACCGACAAGGCGCCCGAAGGCCCGGTCACCGCCAACGTCACGGCGGTGCAGAAGCGCGGGGACGACGGCGCCTGGGTGGGGGAGTCCGACGACTACACCTTCGCCGTCGAGCAGGTGGCGTCCGCCCCCGCCGCCCGCCCCGAGGGCACCGCCCGGTCGGCGCCCGGCGCCCCCGCGACCGGCCGGCACGACGACGACGCCCCGCCCGTCCTCGCCGACACGGGCGACTCCCTGCCCCTGGTCGGCCTGGGCGCCACCGCCTGCGCCCTGCTGGCCGGCGGCTCGGCGCTGGTGCTCGGCGCCCGCCGGCTGGCCCGCCGCCCCCGCTGAACCGGGCCCCCGGCCGCCACCCGGAAGGCCCGCACGGACCACTGTTTACGCTGGGGGTGTCGGGACGGCGCACGAGAGGTGCCGTCCCGGCGTCCCCGGGTCCCAGCGATGGGCACAGCACGGCAGGAGTCCCGCAGTGGCAGAGCGCAAGCCGATCGAGTCCTGGCTCACCGACATGGACGGTGTCCTGATGCACGAGGGAATTCCGGTGCCCGGCGCGGACGCCTTCATCAAGGGCCTCCGCGAGTCGGGCAAGCCCTTTCTCGTGCTGACCAACAACTCGATCTACACCCCCCGAGACCTGCACGCCCGCCTCCAGCGCATCGGCCTGGACGTGCCGGTCGCCAACATCTGGACCTCCGCCCTGGCCACCGCCAAGTTCCTGGACTCCCAGCGCCCCGGCGGCACCGCCTACGTCATCGGCGAGGCCGGGCTGACCACCGCCCTGCACGACATCGGCTACATCCTCACCGACGCCGACCCCGACTACGTGGTGCTCGGCGAGACCCGTACGTACAGCTTCGAGGCGCTCACCAAGGCCATCCGGCTGATCAACGCCGGCGCCCGCTTCATCGCCACCAACCCCGACGAGACGGGCCCCTCCGCCGAGGGCGCGCTGCCCGCGACCGGCTCCGTCGCCGCCCTGATCACCAAGGCCACCGGCCGCGAGCCCTACTTCGTCGGCAAGCCCAACCCGCTGATGATGCGCGCCGGGCTCAACGCCATCGGCGCCCACTCCGAGACCAGCGCCATGATCGGCGACCGGATGGACACCGACATCCTGGCCGGCCTGGAGGCGGGCATGGAGACGTTCCTGGTCCTGACCGGCCTGACCCGGGCCGAGGAGGTCGACCTCCACCCCTTCCGGCCGTCCTGGGTGGTCGACTCCATCGCGGACCTCGTCGAGCTGATCTGAGCCCGCCCGGCCCGCCGGAGGCCCGCGAAGGGCCTCCGGCGGTCGCCAAATGGAGCAATAGCGCTACGGAGCGGATGCGAGCCCCCGCCCCGCCGGTGAACCTCTGGATATCAGGAGGTTCACCATGGCTTCAGTCCGCTTCGCCCTCTGCGGCGCCCTGACGGCCGCCGCCGCCGTCTGCCGGGGCCCGTCCGGCGAGCCCTCCTCATCGGCGCCGCCGTCCTGACGCTCGGCGCGGCCGCCGGCGCCGCCCGCACCCCCGCCGACACCCCGCAGCCGCACTGCGGCGACCCCCGCAGCGCGCAATTCCCCATCACCTCACGGCTGAGCGGCGGACCGGAGGTGTACGCGCGCGGCGGCGCACCGCGGACCTGGCAGCTGGAGCTGCGCAACGCCACGGCGGCCGAGTGCCGGGCCGTGCACCCCGTCGCCGTCCTCGCCGACAAGGGCCGCGCGCTCCAACCCGCCCACTTCCACCTGGACTTCTACGACCCGGGCAGCTCGCGCTGGCTGCCCGTCGCCTTCGAGCGGACCGACGAGGCGGAGAACGTCGGGGTGCTGGACGGCCGTTCGCCCGGCGCCGCCGACTCCGCGGGCTTCCCCGGCTTCGACGTCCCCCCGAACGGCGCCGTCACCGTCCCGCTGCGGCTGACCTTCACCGACAAGGCGCCCGAAGGCCCGGTCACCGCCAACGTCACGGCGGTGCAGAAGCGCGGGGACGACGGCGCCTGGGTGGGGGAGTCCGACGACTACACCTTCGCCGTCGAGCAGGTGGCGTCCGCCCCCGCCGCCCGCCCCGAGGGCACCGCCCGGTCGGCGCCCGGCGCCCCCGCGACCGGCCGGCACGACGACGACGCCCCGCCCGTCCTCGCCGACACGGGCGACTCCCTGCCCCTGGTCGGCCTGGGCGCCACCGCCTGCGCCCTGCTGGCCGGCGGCTCGGCGCTGGTGCTCGGCGCCCGCCGGCTGGCCCGCCGCCCCCGCTGAACCGGGCCCCCGGCCGCCACCCGGAAGGCCCGCACGGACCACTGTTTACGCTGGGGGTGTCGGGACGGCGCACGAGAGGTGCCGTCCCGGCGTCCCCGGGTCCCAGCGATGGGCACAGCACGGCAGGAGTCCCGCAGTGGCAGAGCGCAAGCCGATCGAGTCCTGGCTCACCGACATGGACGGTGTCCTGATGCACGAGGGAATTCCGGTGCCCGGCGCGGACGCCTTCATCAAGGGCCTCCGCGAGTCGGGCAAGCCCTTTCTCGTGCTGACCAACAACTCGATCTACACCCCCCGAGACCTGCACGCCCGCCTCCAGCGCATCGGCCTGGACGTGCCGGTCGCCAACATCTGGACCTCCGCCCTGGCCACCGCCAAGTTCCTGGACTCCCAGCGCCCCGGCGGCACCGCCTACGTCATCGGCGAGGCCGGGCTGACCACCGCCCTGCACGACATCGGCTACATCCTCACCGACGCCGACCCCGACTACGTGGTGCTCGGCGAGACCCGTACGTACAGCTTCGAGGCGCTCACCAAGGCCATCCGGCTGATCAACGCCGGCGCCCGCTTCATCGCCACCAACCCCGACGAGACGGGCCCCTCCGCCGAGGGCGCGCTGCCCGCGACCGGCTCCGTCGCCGCCCTGATCACCAAGGCCACCGGCCGCGAGCCCTACTTCGTCGGCAAGCCCAACCCGCTGATGATGCGCGCCGGGCTCAACGCCATCGGCGCCCACTCCGAGACCAGCGCCATGATCGGCGACCGGATGGACACCGACATCCTGGCCGGCCTGGAGGCGGGCATGGAGACGTTCCTGGTCCTGACCGGCCTGACCCGGGCCGAGGAGGTCGACCTCCACCCCTTCCGGCCGTCCTGGGTGGTCGACTCCATCGCGGACCTCGTCGAGCTGATCTGAGCCCGCCCGGCCCGCCGGAGGCCCGCGAAGGGCCTCCGGCGGTCGCCAAATGGAGCAATAGCGCTACGGAGCGGATGCGAGCCCCCGCCCCGCCGGTGAACCTCTGGATATCAGGAGGTTCACCATGGCTTCAGTCCGCTTCGCCCTCTGCGGCGCCCTGACGGCCGCCGCCGCCGTCTGCGCGGTTCCCGCCCATGCCCATGACGGCCCCGTCACCATGTCCGGAACCATTGAGCTCACCCCTGTCACCAGCAGACCCGGCGCCGAGGTGCAGCTGCGCGTCTCGGGCTGCGCGAGCCAACGGGCGACCGCCACCTCCGAGGCGTTCGTCGCCGACGCCAAGCTCGCCAAGGACTCGGCCGGCATGTTCGCCGAGGCCACCGTCCGCGAGACCGTGCCCGCCGGGACCTACCCGGTCCGCGTCCACTGCGACGGCTACGACGCCACGGCCGTCGGCAAGCTGACCGTCGTCACCGACGGCAGCGACATCAGCGACCGCTCCGACGCCCGCGGCGACCACATGGGCGGCCCCGACCACCCCGATGCCCGTACCGACCACGACCGTGGTGACCATGACCGTGGTGACCACGGCCGTGGTGAGCGCGGCGATCAGGACGGCCGGGACCCCTACGCGCACTCCTCACCCGTCGCCCCCGTCCCCGCCGGAGCCGGCGGCACCGCCCCCGGGGCCACCGCCGAGGCCCCCGACACCCCAGGCCTCGTTCTGGCCGGCACCACCGCGGCCATCGCCGGCGCCCTGATCTGGTACCGGCGGCGCACCAACGCGACACAGCGGTGAGCCCCCGCGACCAGGAAAGCGACCCCTTGCCATGTCCGAAGCCCCTACGAGCGGAGCCGGCCGCCTCCTGACCGGGGCGGCCTGGGCCGCACTGCTGGTGGCCCTGTGGCTGTGGGGCAGGGACATCACCGAAGTGCCGCTGGCCGCCTCCCCCACGACCGGGGACGTCGCCGCCGTGGGCCGCCCGGCCGGCGCGGCCCTGCCCCCGCCCCACCGGCCCCTGACCACCGCCCGCCCGGAGCACCTGACCATCAAGGCGACCAACGTCCGCGCCGCCGTCGAGGAACACGGCCTCAACCGCGCGGGCGCCGTCGAGCCGCCCCCGTACGAGCGCGCCGCCGCCGTCGCCTGGTACCGCGACGGCCCGGCACCCGGCGCCCCGGGCCCGGCCGTCCTCGTCGGGCACCTGGACACCGACCGCGCACCCGGCGTCTTCTACGAACTGGGCACCCTCCGGCGCGGCCAGCGGATCGGCGTCGACCGCGCGGACGGCACCACGGCCGAGTTCACCGTCGAGGACGTCTCCGTCTTCACCAAGGACCGCTTCGACGCCGCGAAGGTCTACGGCCCCCGCGAACAGGGCCGCGCCGAGCTGCGCCTGATCACCTGCGGCGGCGACTACGACCGCGCCCGCCGCTCCTACAGCGCCAACATCGTCGTCTCCGCCTATCTGACCGGCGTCTCCCGGCCCCGGTGAGCAGTCGAACGGACGTCGCCCAAGAGGGCGACCACGGCCCGTGTCGTGGCATGACCGCCCACGGCCGTGGGCACGTCTGTGCCAGCATGGGACAGCACCTCCAACGGCACCTCCACCGGCAGTACACCCAAGGGGGAGTGGATGTACGGCAGTAACACCGGCCCCACGCGCCGCAGCCGCAGGGCGCTGGCCCGCACGGCGGCGGCAGGGGTGCTCCTGCTCCTCGCGGTCGCCGGCTGCTCCTCCTCGGACGACGAGCCGAAGAAGGCCGCGCCCTCGGCCCCCGCGGCCCCCTCCCAGCAGCCCAAGGCCCGCTCACCGTTCTGGGTGAACCCGGACGGCAGGGCGGCCCAGGAGGCCGCCCGGCTGCGCGGCAAGGGCCAGCAGGGCGACGCCGAGCTGCTCCAGAAGATCGCCAGCCAGCCGGTGGCCGAGTGGGTGGGCATCGACGACCCCGAGAGCCAGACCCGCGGCTTCACCGAGGCCGCCGCCAAGGCCGACCGGGACGCCCTGCTGGTGCTCTACAACATCCCGCACCGCGACTGCGGGCAGTACTCCCAGGGCGGCGCCTCCGACGGCGACGCCTACCGCGCCTGGCTGGACCGGGCGGTCAGGGGCATCGGCGACCGCGCCGCCACCGTCGTCCTGGAGCCGGACGCCCTGCCGCACATGGAGGACGGCTGCACGCCGCAGGAGTACCACGAGGAGCGGTTCGCCCTCCTCAAGGACGCCGTCGGCAAGCTGAAGGCGCTGCCGAGGACCAAGGTCTATCTGGACGCCGGCAACCCCAGCTGGGTCACCCCCGTCGACCGCATGGCCGAGCCGCTGCGGCGGGCCGGCATCGAGCAGGCCGACGGCTTCGCGCTGAACGTCTCCAACTTCCAGACCACCGCCGACAGCAAGGAATACGGCCACCGGCTCTCCCGCCTCGTGGGCGGCAAGCACTTCGTCATCGACACCAGCCGCAACGGCAACGGCCCGCTGTCCGGCGCCGACCACGAGAAGGCCTGGTGCAACCCCTCCGGCCGGGCCCTGGGCGAGCCCCCGACCACCCGCACCGGCGACGCCCAGGTCGACGCCTATCTGTGGGTCAAGCGGCCGGGGGAGTCCGACGGCGCCTGCAAGGGCGGCCCGGACGCCGGCCAGTGGTGGGAGACCTACGCCCTCGAACTGGCCCGCAACGCCCGCTGAGCCCGTCGGCCCCCGCCCTTGGGACGTCCCCCTGTCTCAGGACGTCTCCTCGGCCGCCGGAGCGCTCTCGGCCACCGGGACCTTGACCCACACCGCTTCCGAGGGCGTCCCCTTCCCGTCGATCACATTGAGCATGTACCAGCCGGGGGGCACCAGGGACGGGTCCTTGGGGACGGTGAGGGTGACGCCGTCCGCCGACTTCTCCATGTCCAGGGCGATGGAGCGCTGCTCGATGTTGGTGACATGGGTGAACGATCCCGGCCGGATGAGCCGCGCCCTGGAGATGCCCTTCGGATCGCTGGTCCGGTACGTGGTCCGCTCCCCGAGCCCCACGGTCCGGGGCCCGGTGTCCTTGATCTCGGGGCGCGCCTCGCGGAAGCGGTAGGGCGGGGTGTAGAGGTCGATCTGCTGCTGGAACGTCCCCATCTTGGTGTTGTCGGCGTCCCCGAACAGCGAGTCGGAGCCGAAGGTCATCACGCGCCCGTCGGGCAGCAGCAGCGCCCCGGAGTGGTAGTTGCGGCCCACCAGCGGGTCGGCGACCGGGCGCGTGGAGTTGGTCCTGGGGTCGTAGAGCTCGGCCTTCAGGATGTTGGAGTCGCTGCGGCCCCGGTAGTCGCCCGAGCCGTTGGTGGTCAGCACCGTGTCGTCGGGCAGGATGACGCTGCTGGGGTAGCGGACCTTGGCGTAGAGGTCGGGCCCGTCGTGGAAGCGGGGCTTCTCGTCGCGCAGGTCGACGATGCGGGTCTTGGCGGTGGACTTGCGGTCCTCGCCGACGCCGCCGCCCCCGAGCACCATGTACCGCTGCTGCTGGGCGGGCGGGAGCAGCACGGACATCGAGGTCTCCAGGATCTGCGGGTCGCTGATGCCGGGCACCTCGGTGAACTCGTTGCTCGCCACGTCCCACAGGCCGGGCACCCGGCCCTTGTCGGCCGGGCCGTAGCCCGCGTTGGAGCCGGTGTAGAAGACCTTGTCCTTGCCGGCGAGGAAGAGGGCGGGGTAGGTGGGGAAGAACCGCTCCTTGGGCAGGTAGGACCACTTCTTGGTGGCCGGGTCGTAGATCTCGTTCTTGCCGGGGACGACCTGGCCGATCTCGTCCAGCCCGGAGACCGACAGCACCCTGCCGTCCTGAAGGGTCGTCAGGGTCGGGTACCAGCGGGCCTCCTCCATCGGGTCGACCGTGACGTAGCGCTCGGCGACCGGATCGAATTCGAAGGAGTCCCTGATGCCCTGGAAGTCCTTCTTGTCGAAGGAGAGTTTGTTGGCGATGCCGTAGGAGTTCTGGGCGTCGGATCCGGAGAGCCCCTCGACACGGAAATTGTCGGTGGCCCCGGTCTCGTACTCGTGGCCCTTCTCCAGCGCCTCCACATAGACGCGTGCGGTGCTGGCCGTGACCTTGACCTGGTCGCCCTCGCCCTCCTTCTTGGCGCGGGGCACGAGCACGGCGTCCTTGGACTCGAAGGTCTTGCGGCTGGACTTGCCGGTGAAGCGGGTGCCGGCCGGGAAGGTCATCGGCTTGTCGGGGTTCTCGTTGTGGACGATCATCAGGCCGCCGGCCTTGGTGACGTCGCCGTCCAGCTTTTCGTAGCGCTGGGTGCCGCCGGCCACCAGGAGCTTTCCGTCGGCCAGCTGGGTGTGGCCGGCGCAGAACAGGTCCTTGGGCGTGGGGATGTTCTTGAAGGTGTCCTTGCGCGGGTCCCACAGGACCGTGCGGAAGGACTTGGCCTTGAAATTCGCGGCGTTGTTCCCGGAGCCCGCCACCAGCAGCACCTTGCCGGTGTGCAGCAGCGCCGCGTGAATCGTGTTGATCCGGTATTCCCTGGGGACGTCCACGACGTCCCAGTGGCCGTTCTTCGCCTTGTACGCGGTCTGATTGATTTTGTAATCGTGGTATCGGTTTTCGGCGTATCCCCAGATCGCCGGCCCGTTCATGCCCGCCAGGACGATGAAGACCGCCGCACCGACCGCTGTGCGGCGGGTGCGGCGGCTCGGCTGGAATCTCATGGCCGGCGGGCCCCCTCGGGATGCTTGGCGCGGTACACGGTCCACCACCACGCGAGGATCGGGGCCACGGTGACCGCCAGCGCCAGCGACGCCCAGGTGCGCATCGCGACATGGGTGTGGCCGAGGACGAAGGACGCCACCAGCGACCCGCCGAAGACCAGCAGGAAGAAGAGGTGGATGCGGAAGGTGCCGAAGAGGGTGTCGGGGCTGGCCGAGTCGCCCTTGGGGGTCACCACGAACCTGCTCTTGCGGCGCAGCACGGCGTCGGTGAGCGAACGGGCGTAGATCGGCGCGGAGAGCGCGGACATCACCATGCCGGCGAGCCCGCCCGAGCCCTCGGGCTCGTGCGGGGAGACGTTGTGCCGGCGGTTCCAGATGTAGAGGCCGATCTGCAGGGCCGCCGCGTCGCTGTAGAGCATCATCCAGATCTCGGAATTGATCGAGATGCCGGAGGCGCCCATCCCCAGGAAGAGGGCGCAACTGAGAGCGCCGAGCATCCAGTTGATCGCCGTCATGGGGTAGTAGATGACCATCAGGGTGTAGTTGAGGAACTTCCCCGGGGAGAGGCTGAAGGGGCCTTTCCAGTACTGCTTGAGGATGGTCTCGTACGTGCCCCGGGACCAGCGCAGCTGCTGGGTGAAGAAGTCCGTCCAGGCGTTCGGCCCCTCGCCCACGGCGAGGACGTCCGGGGTGTAGACCGAGCGCCACTTCCTGCCCGTGCCGGGATTGCGGTGCCGGTGCAGCTCGAATCCGGTGGCCATGTCCTCGGTGATCGAGTCGTACAGACCGCCGATGCCCTTGAGTGCGCTGATGCGCACGGCGTTGTTGGTGCCGACGAACATGGGCGCGCCATAGCGATTTCCGGCGCGCTGGATGAGGGCGTGGAAGAGGAACTGCTGGCTTTCGGCGGCCTTGGTGACCGCCGCGTCGTAGTTCCCGTACACCTGAGGTCCAACGACAAAGGCGACATCGGGGTCACGGAAGTAACCGAGCATCCGCTCGAGGAAGTTGGGAAGGGGGACGTGGTCGGTATCGACGGAGGCGAAGAAGTCGTACTCGTCGCCGTGGGCGTCGAGCCAGGCGTTGTAATTCCCGTGTTTGGTCTTCGCCCGGTGCGGGCCCTTCTGCTGATTCCATTTCGCGATGCCCTTGCGGGAGAAATGGCGCACGCCCAGCCGTGCGCAGACCGCCTTGACCTCGGGGTCGTCCCCCTCGTCCAGCAGCCAGACGTGGACCGGGCCGCGATGGCGCACGCGCACGGCCGCCTCGAGGGTCCTGGTGACCATCTCGATCGGCTCCTTGCCGGGCACGAAGGAGGTAAGGAAGGCGACCTTGGTGCCGGTCTCGGGGACCACCGGTATCGGATCACGGGCCACCAGGGTGGCATGGGCGTTGGAGGTGACGTTCATGGTGCGGAACAGCTCGATCAGCCCGATGGACACCAGCATCACGGTGTCCAGGACCCGCATCAGCAGGGTGCCGTCCTCCCGCTGGGTCCAGTGCGAGGGCTGCATCAGCCACACCAGCAGCGCGAGCGAGACCACGGGCGCCGCCCCCAGCAGCAGCGCCGCCTGGATGCGGTGCGGCTCGTCCGCCAGCAGGCTGCGGTAGCGGACGCGGTAGGGGCCGGGGCCCGGGTCGGGGTCGGTCAGCGGGCCGGCCAGACGGCTGTAGTGCTCGTAGTCGAAGCGCGGGAGCGGCTCGCGATGGTGCGGCGGCGGGGTCCGGGGCGGATCCGGGTGCTGCGGGAGGTCTCCCGCGCCGGCCGGGGAGGCCGGGGAGGGGACGCGCACGCGCGTCGTCACCGATGGATCGTAAGTCTGCTGCCGGGCGTCGGCAGGCGTGGACGTCATGAGTCATCCCCCCGCACGCATGGTGAGTGCGTGTGTGCCAGTTCATGCCCGCCGACCCCCCTTGACCGTGCGGGCGTGCCGGTGCCGGCTCCCCCCGGCACCACCCAACTCACTGGTCATCACGTGACATTGGGTGTAGCTGTGCGTTTCAGGATCTCGGACCGTGCATCATGATCGCAAGGGTGAAACAAGGTGTTTACCGGGCAAAGCGGTACGTCGAACGAAGATGCGTGCGAACGTTGCTTAAGTGGTCACATCTGACACGCTTGTGTGTTCGCATTGCTCAGAGAACGACTCAGGGCTCCTCATCATCGATGAGGAGCCCTGAGTCTCGCGTGCGCCGCCAGGGACTCGAACCCCGGACCCGCTGATTAAGAGTCAGCTGCTCTAACCAACTGAGCTAGCGGCGCGTGCTGACAGAGAAAACTCTACCTGACTCCCGGGGGTGCTCCGGACCACCTTCCCGGGACTCCCGGACCCCTACCCGGACAATCCTTACATACGGTAATCAATGGGCGACATGCGGTTTGTTTCGGCCGTTGAGAAGCTGTGCCGAGCGATGCCGGAGGGGTGGACCGACGGAAAGGCAGCAGGGAGATGCCCGACGACATAGACGACATACCGGAAGAGACACCCGGCGAGGGCGCCCGGCGGCGGCCGCGCGGCGCGCGGGGCGCCCTGGTCGCGGCCGTGGGCGCCGCGGTGATCGCGGGCTCGGGCGCCACCCCGGCGACCGCCGACCCGCCCGATCCCACCCCCACCCCGAGCCAGGGACCCGGCGAGACCGCTGCTCCCGAGGTGCACGAGACGCGCGAGGCCACCGGTGTGCAGGAGGCTTCCAAGGTCCCCGAAGAACCCAAGGTGGTGGACCTGCCGGACGAGGTCGACGTACTGAACGTGGTGGAAGAGCCGGAAGGGCCGGAAGCCGCGGAAGCGGCCGACGCGTCGGACGAGGTCGCCGCGCGGGACCTGGAGCGCGCCATCGCCTTCGCCCTCCGCCAGATCGGGGAACCGTACGGCTACGGCGGCGACGGCCCGCAGCGCTGGGACTGCTCCGGGCTCGTCCAGCAGGCCTACCGCCGGGCGGGCATCCGGCTGCCGCGCGTGGCGGCCGACCAGTACCGCGCCACCCTGCGCATCCCGCGCAGCGCGCTGCGCCGGGGCGACCTCGTCTTCTGGTCCACCAACGGCCGGGCGTCCGGCGTGCACCACGTGGCGATCTACGTGGGCGGCGGGCGGTACATCGAGGCGGCCCGCCCCGGGACCAAGGTCCGCGTCTCCGACTTCTCCTTCTACGACGCCCACATGTACGGCCGGCCGTCACCCGTCCGGCCCAAGCCGGCGAAGAACCGGCCCGTACGCTGAGCCACCGCGCGGCGATGAGGTAACGAAGCGTGTCAAGGGCGCGCTTTTGGCCTGGACATGACTATCGGCCGGTACTAGCCTCCGCCTTGGTCTAGACCGCAGTCCACTCGACTCACAGAACCCCCCACGTTCTCGAGGAGTGACGTATGCGCAAAAAGATCAGTGCGGCGCTCATCGGCTTAGGCGTCGCCTGTGTCTCGCTCTTCTCCACCACAAGCGCCGGCAGCCACGGCTACACCGACTCGCCCACCAGCCGCCAGGTGTTCTGCGCCAAGGGCACGGTGCAGAACTGTGGCGAAATCCAGTGGGAGCCCCAGTCCGTCGAGGGCCCCAAGGGCTTCCCGGCCCGCGGCCCCGCCGACGGCACCATCTGTGCGGGCGGCAACAGCCGCTTCGCCGAACTCGACGATCCCCGCGCCGGGGACTGGCCGGCCACCAAGGTCACGGCGGGCCAGAAGCTGGACTTCCGCTGGAAGCTCACCGCCCGCCACGCCACCACCGACTTCCGCTACTACCTCACCAATAGCGGCTACGACCCCACCAAGCCGCTCACCCGTGCGGCACTCGACACCCAGCCGTTCCTGACCGTCCCCTACGGCGGCCGGGTACCCGACGCCACCGTCACCCACCAGGGCACCCTCCCCTCCGGGAGGACCGGCAAGCAGCTGGTCGTGGCCGTGTGGACCATCGCCGACACGGGCAACGCGTTCTACGCCTGTTCCGACGTCCGGTTCTGAAAGACGTCCGATTCCGCGAAGGGGCGGCCGCGCGCGGGGATCCCCGCGCGCGGTCACCGCCGCGCCTCAGTCGTCCTCGGACTCCGCGTCGCGCCGCAGCGCGATGCGCCCCAGCACCCCCGCCACCACCAGGGCGACCACCGCCAGCAGGGCGTAGTCGGGCACCGCGTTGCCCACCCGGGAGGCGAATTCCTCCAGCTTGAACTCCTGCTCGGCGTCCACGACCGCCGGCAGCCCGGTGGTCCCGCCGTAGGCGAGGAAGAGCACCCCGATCCCGATGAAGAACAGCCCCGACACCAGGGAGGTGGTGTGCAGTCGCAGCCGGCCCAGGCGCAGCTCCCTGCCGCGCAGCCAGCCCCGGCTGCCGAGCCGGAAGCGGTCCCAGAACAGCGCCAGCACGAACAGCGGCAGCGCCATGCCCAGCGCGTAGACGGCGAGCATCGACGCCCCGTACACCGGGTTGCCGTCGACGGCGGTCACGGTCAGCACCGCGCCGAGGATCGGGCCGGCGCAGAAGCCCGCGAGCCCGTAGACGCAGCCCAGCAGGAAGGTGGACGCCGCCGAGCGGGGGGTGATGCGCCCGGCCGCCGCCTGGGCCCGCTTCGAGGCGAAGCCCAGGCCGAGGATCTGTGCGACGCCCAGCGCGACGACCACCCAGCCGCCGGTGGTGATCAGTGCGTCGCGGTGGCCGTTGAAGAGCCGGCTGGCGGCGGTGGAGGCCGCGCCGAGCGGTACGAGCGTGGTGGCGAGCCCCAGGTAGAAGACGCCGGTGCGGGCGAGGAGCTTGCCGGGGGTGGCGAGCGAGTAGGCGAAGAACGCGGGCAGCAGCAGCGCGCTGCACGGGCTGACCAGGGCGAGGACGCCGCCGAGGAAGGCGGCGAGGTAGCCGATGTCGCTCACTTGCCGCTCTTCCCGGCATCCGACCGGGTCGCCTGGACGGCCTTGGCCCGGGCGATGGCCGCCTCGAACTCCTTCATCGGCTGGGCGCCGGCCAGCGGCCGGCCGCCGACGAGGAAGGTCGGGGTGCTCTGCACGCCGAGGGAGTAGCCCTCCTCCTGGTCCTTCTTGACCGCGGCGGCGGCGTCGGAGCCGTTCATGTCGGCGCGGAACTTGTCGAGGTCCTTCACGCCGGCCGTGCCGGCCAGGTCGGCCAGCTTGTCCTCGGCCAGCGCGTCGCCCTTGCGGAGCTTGGCGAACGCCTCGTGGTGGAACTGCCAGAAGCGGCCCTGCCGCCCGGCGGCCCAGGAGGCGCGGGCGGCCCGCTCGGAGTCCTTGCCGAAGATCGGGAAGTTGCGGAACTCGATGCGCAGCACGCCCTCGTCCACGTACTTCTTGATCAGTTCGGGCTGGGTCTCGCGGGTGAAGCGGCCGCAGTAGGAGCACTGGTAGTCGGCGTACTCGACGAGGACGACGGGCGCGTCCGCCCTGCCGACGGCGAGCGGGTCGCCGTCCTTGCGGCGGCTGGTGGCCTTCTCCATCTGGTCGTAGACCGGCTGCTGCGGGTCGAAGGCCGGCTGGTCGGCGGCGGAGGGCTTGTCCTTGCCGGAGCCGCCCGCGCTCTTGCCGATGGCGATGCCCGCGGCGACGAGCGCCACGATGAGGGCGAGGACGGCGCCGGCGGCCGCTATGCGACGGGAGGGCGTGGAGGTGCGTGCGGACATGAGGTGGAGCTCCATGGGTCGTACGGAATCTGGGCATGCCGGAGCACGGCCCGTGCGGGGCCGTGGCGGGCGTGTCTAGATCCGTAGGACGGGGAGCAGCTCGGCGCAGCCGGCGAGCGGTGCGGGCGGGGCCCTGGCCGGGCCGGCCTGCGGGACCTCGGCCTGGGGGAGGGCGACGCGGGCGGTGGCGCCGGGGCCGGTGAGGGGGTCGCCGTGGCCGGAGGCGACGGCGATCTCGGCGCCCTTGAGGGGCACGTCCTGCTGGCGGCAGGCGCCGCCGGTGTTCCCGGCGTCCGCGCGGGGGCGGACCTCGGAGCGCGAGCCGGCGGCTGCCGCGTCCGGGCCGGGGGCGTGGGCCTTGGCGAAGGGGGTGAAGGCCGTGAAGGCGGAGGTGCCGGCCGGCGCGGCGGCGGAGGGGCCGGCGCCGCTGAGGGCGGGGGCGAAGACGACGGCGAGGAGGAGCAGGAGCACGGCGGCTGCCGTCGGGCGGCGACGCTGTGGCACGAGTGCTTCTCCTCTCCGGTCTGCGGCGCGCCTGCCGGGCGCGGCCTTCCATGCTACGGGCCGAACGACGAAGGCCCTCACCGATCGGTGAGGGCCTTCGTCTGTCTGTGCGCCGCCAGGGACTCGAACCCCGGACCCGCTGATTAAGAGTCAGCTGCTCTAACCAACTGAGCTAGCGGCGCCTGCTGACAGAGAAAACTCTACCTGATGTCGCGGGGTGCTCCGAACCACCCGTCACACCGGCCCCTGGCGACGCGGTGCGGGGGCTGGGCCGGTCGGTGCCGGACGGCGCTAGAGCGCCATCGACAGCAGCATCGGGGCGGCGTGCCGGTTCAGGGTGTCGGCCGCCTGCCGCAGCCGGTGGGCGTGCTGGACGGGCAGGGACAGCGCCAGCGAGCCGACCGAGCGGCCCGCGGTGATCGGGACGGCCGCGCAGACCGTGCCCACCGCGTACTCCTGGAGGTCGAGGACGGGCACGCTCACGGGCTGGGCGTCCAGCTTGCTGAAGAGGACCTTCTCGTTGGTGATCGTCTTGGAGGTGAGCCGGGCCGTGCGGTGGCGCGAGAGGTGGTCGCGCCGGTCGTCGAGGTCGAGCTGGGTGAGCAGGCACTTGCCGAGCGCCATCGCGTGGGCGGCGGAGCGGAAGTCGACCCATTCGTGGACCTTGGGGGTGCGCGGCCCGTCCGCGTACTGCGTGATCCGGATCTCGCCGTCCACATAGCTGCTGAGGTAGACGGCGGCGCCGACCCGGTCGCGCAGCGCGGTCAGGGAGCGCTGGAGCTTGCGCTCCAGGGCCTTCTTGCGGTCCCCGCCGGTGCCCAGCAGGACCAGGGACTCGCCGGTGACGTAGCCGCCGTCGCCGGTGCGCTCCACGTACTCCTCGCGGCGGAGCATCAGCAGCAGATGGGCGAGCTGACCTGTGGGCAGCCCGGTCTCGCGGGCGAGCTGGGCCTCGCTCACGCCGCCGGTGTACTTGGCGACCGTCTCCAGCACGCGCAAGGCGTACTGCACCGAATGGAACGGTGCGGTCGGCTCGGGCCTGAGCGCCACGGTCTCCCCCTAGCGATTTCCGGTGGGTCTACCACTGCCCACGATAAGGGCGAAAGAGGGGGCGCGGAGAGGGGGTTGAGCAGAATCGGCGGCGCGCTCGTACCTCTGTCCTGGGCCTCGCCACCTTGGCATATGTCACCGTCATGGGAACGGCTGCCGGAATAAGCGGAGATTGACTCCGGTTGTGTCCGGTCGGGGCGCACCGGCGCTCCGGCGCACACTCAGCCGAATCAGGGAGGCGGGCCACCGTGGCCGACGTACAGGACGACATCATCCGGGCGAAACCCCTCGGCACCGCCCCCGTGCCCCTGTCCGTACTGGACCTCGCGACCGTCGGCAGCGGCCGGACCGCCCGGCAGGCCTTCGGCACCACCGTCGAGCTGGCCCGCCTGGCCGAACGGCGCGGATTCCACCGCTTCTGGGTCGCCGAGCACCACTCCATGCCCGGCGTCGCCAGCTCCTCCCCGGCCGTCCTCCTGGCCCACCTCGCCGCCCACACCGACCGCATCCGCCTCGGCTCCGGCGGCGTGATGCTGCCCAACCACGCACCGCTGGTGATCGCCGAGCAGTTCGGCACCCTCGAGGCCCTCGCCCCCGGCCGCGTCGACCTCGGCCTCGGCCGCGCACCCGGCACGGACGGCGCCACCGCCGCCGCGCTGCGCCGCCAGGACCGGCTCGCCGAGGGCGCCGACGACTTCCCCGAGCAGCTGGCGGAGCTGACGCGCTTCCTGGACGACGACTTCCCCGACGGCCACCCCTACGCCCGCATCCACGCCGTGCCCGGGCCCGTCCAGGGCCGGGTCCCCGGCGGGGTGCAGCGCGCCGACCGCCCCTCCCTCTGGCTGCTGGGCTCCTCCGGCTTCAGTGCCCGCCTGGCCGGGCTGCTCGGTCTGCCGTTCTCCTTCGCGCACCACTTCTCGTCGGCCAACACCGTTCCGGCGCTGGAGCTGTACCGCGAGTCCTTCCGCCCTTCGGCCGTCCTCGACCGCCCCTACGCCAAGATCGGCGTCCAGGCCCTGGCGGCCGACGACCCCAAGGAGGCCCGCCGCCAGGTCCTCACCGGCGCCCTGTCGATGCTGCGGCTGCGCACCGGGCGGCCGGGCCTGGTGCCCTCGCCGGAGGAGGCGGAGCGGTACGCCTACGGGCTCGCGGAGCAGGAGTTCGTCGCCGACTGGCTGCGGAACGTCGTCTTCGGCACCGCGGAGCAGGTACGGGAGGGGCTGGACGCCCTGGTGAAGCGGACGGGTGTCGACGAACTGATGATCACGGCCAACGTCCACGGCCCGCAGGCGCGGCTGCGCAGCTACGAGCTGATCGCCGACGCGTACGGGCTGCCGGGGAGCGCGCAGGGAGCGTAAGGCGGGCGCCTAGGGCCGCACCCCCGCGCTCAGCAGCGCGGAGATGCGGTCCGCCGGCACCGGCCGGGAGTAGAACCACCCCTGGCCGGTGTCGCACCCGATCCGCCCGAGCCGCTCGGCCTGTTCCGCGCTCTCCACGCACTCCGCGGTGACCGTCAGCCCCAGCCGGTGCGCGAGCTGCACGAGCGCCTCGACGATCGTCTCGTCGGCGGGGTTGGGATGCTCCTCGGTGCGGAAGCCGTGGACGAAGGACCCGTCGAGCTTGAGGGTGGAGACGGGCAGCCGGCTGAGGTAGGCGAGGTTGGAGTAACCGGTGCCGAAGTCGTCGATGGCGATGGCGACGCCCATGTCGCTGAGCGCCTGCAGCTGCTGCAGCGGCCGGCCCGCCGAGCCCATGACCGCCGACTCGGTGAGTTCCAGCTGCAGCAGGCTCGGCGGCAGCCCGGTGTCGGTGAGGATCTCGGCCACGTCCGCGACGAGGTCGGAGTCCCACACCTGGCGCACCGCCACGTTGACGCTGACGACCAGCGGTTCGTCCGGGTGGTCGAGCTGCCAGCGGCGGGCCTGGCGGCAGGCGGTCGCCAGCACCCAGCGGCCCAGCGGCACGATGGCGCCGGTCTCCTCGGCCAGTCCGATGAACCGGTTCGGCGCGAGCGTGCCGAACTGCGGGTGGTGCCAGCGCACCAGCGCCTCCACGCCCCGTACGACGCCGTCGCCGAGGCCGACCAGCGGCTGGTACTGCAGGGCGAACTCCTCGCGGTCGACGGCGGGCCGCAGGGTGCTCGACAGGGCCTGGCGGGTCATCCGGTGGGCGTTGCGCTCGGGGTCGAAGAGGGTCCAGCGGGCCTTGCCGTCCGCCTTGGCCCAGTACAGCGTGGTGTCCGCCGCCTGCATCAGCTCGGTGGCGTGCGTCCCGGCCGCCGGGCGTTCGACCACGCCGATGCTCGCCGACACCGCCAGCCGCTGCCCGGCCACCTCGAACGGCCGGGCGAGCCCGGCCTGGACGGCCGCGGCGAGGTCGATCAGCTGCTCGGTGCCCGCGGACTCCTCGACGAGCAGCGCGAACTCGTCGCCCCCCAGCCGCGCCACCAGGTGGCCGCCGGGTGCCGCACACTCCGTCAGGCGCCTGGCCACCGCGCCCAGCAGCCGGTCGCCGGCCCGGTGGCCGAGGGTGTCGTTGACGGCCTTGAAGCCGTCCAGGTCGAGGTAGCACAGCCCGATCCGGCCGCCGCCCTGGGCGACGGCCGCCGCGGCCAGCGCGGTGGCCAGGCGTTCGAAGAACAGGCTGCGGTTGGGCAGCCCGGTCACCGGGTCGTGCATCCGCAGGTGCCGCAACCGGGCCCGTAGATCGCGCCGGTCGCTGATGTCGGCGACCGACAGCAGCGCGTCCGGGGTCTCCGGCAGCGGGGTGACGGTCACCTCGGCCCACAGCCCCTGTCCGCCGGACTGTCTGAGCCTGCGGGTGCAGTGCAGCCGGTCGCGGCGGCCGAGCAGGACCTCCCGGTAGGCGCTCCAGGTCCGGGAGTCCTCGCGCAGGCCGGTGAACTCGGCGGCGGGGGAGTCCTGCAGATGCGCGGGATCGGTGCCCAGCAGGGCGCCGAGGGCGTCGTTGGCGGTGCGTACGAGGCCGTCGCGGCCGACGACGGCCATACCGAGGTGCGCGGCACGGAAGGCAGCGCGGAACTCATTCGAAGTGACGTGACGTTGCGTGACGACTGGCGGCTTCGAATCGGGCGTGGTGCCCTGGCCGTCGAGTGTTCCGCTCAACGTTCGCTCCCGCGTGGCATTCGTTCCGCACGGAATCCCGTGCGGGTTTCGTGTGTCTCGTACGCGTGGTGGAAAAGGCGGCAAATGGCCGCCTGTAGGGGGATTCTGTGCTCGAAGTGTGGCGAGCATAGAGCCCGCGCAGGGACCGTTCCAGCGGCCCGGCCGCGAGTGGGGGAGCCGTCGGCGTGGGTCCGACCGTTTCTGTGCGTCCATGCGCGTCGGTGCGCATTCGTGCCTGAGCCCGCCGGGCGTTTCTTTTCGGCTGACATTGTCGATTGACCATCCGTGACCGAGTGTGATGTACCCAGAAGTCGGCTTAGTCACTCGACTGGGGTAGTGAAACGGGGCATAACACCGCAAATAACAAGAGGGTGGGTGAGGTCTCCCGATTCCGTCCCAGGAGGTCGACGTGGTGCGTCCGCTGACACCCATGGGAGTGGACCGGCCGCGGCCGCGCCGCGGGGATCGCTCCCGGCTGCGCCGCCTGGGCGCGATGCTCACCTGCCTGTGCGCCATCGCCACGACCGTCGTCGCCGCCCCGGCGCACGCGGCGGGGCCCGGCGGCCCCTGCGCGCTCCCGCGCAGTCAGGCGCATCACTCCGAGGGCGTCGACACCTGGAATCCGGACTATCCACGCCCGGTCGGCCGGCTCGACGCCGTCATGATCTTCCTGTCCTTCCCGGACTCCCGCCCCGCCGTCACCCCCGAACGGCTGGCCGCCGACCACTTCCCCGGCACCTCCCGCTTCTTCGAGCGGGCCTCCTACGGGCGGTTCACGCTGCGCGTCCATCCGTTGAAGCACTGGTTCCAGATGCCCCGCACCTCCGGCGAGTACCACATACAGCGCGACTGGGACGGGGAGCAGCGCTCGGCCTATCTGCGCGACGCCATCGCCGCCGCGGACCGCACGGTGGACTTCCGGCGCTACAACCTCGTCTACCTCGTCGCCGACCCCGACGCCCCCGGCGTCGACTCCGACGCGACCAAGGTCGTCAACCTGGAGGAGCCCATCCGGGTCGACGGCAGCGACCTGCGCCGCGTCGTCACCGTCTTCGAACACCACCCGCCCGACCGCAACGTCCTCGCCCACGAGACCGGCCACGTGCTGGACCTGCCCGACCTCTACCACCGGCCCACGGACGGCAAGGGTGACTGGGACACCCACGTCGGGGACTGGGACCTCATGGGCAGCCAGTTCGGACTGGCCTCGGACCCCTTCGGCTGGCACAAGTGGAAACTGGGCTGGCTGTCCGCGCGCCAGGTCGACTGCGTCAACGGCCCCGGCGCCTCCCTGCACACCCTCCAGCCCCTCGAGGCCCCGATGCACCCCGGCACGGACTCCCGCACCCGCATGGTCGTGGTCCGTACGGGCGCGACCAGCGCCATCGTCGTCGAGGCGCGCGGCGCCAGCGGCAACGACTCGGCCACCTGCACCGAGGGGGTGCTGGTCTACCGGGTGCGCAGCGACACCGCCTCGGGCGGCGGGCCCATCCAGGTGCTGGACGGCCATCCGGGCGGGCACGCCTGCTGGGGCCAGTCCGTCTATCCGCCCCTGGCGGACGCGCCGCTCGGCCCCGGGGAGTCCCTGGGCTCGGCCGCGGACGGGGTCCGCGTGGAGGTGCGCGGACACACGGCGACCGGGGCCTGGACGGTGAAGGTGCGACGGGGCTGAGACGAGGACCCCTGTCACCCGGGCATACGACGAAGGGCCTCATCTTTCGATGAGGCCCTTCGACTGTCTGTGCGCCGCCAGGGACTCGAACCCCGGACCCGCTGATTAAGAGTCAGCTGCTCTAACCAACTGAGCTAGCGGCGCCTGCTGACGTGGAAGACTTTAGCACCCTGATCCGGTGGAACGAAAATCCGTATGTTTCAGCCCCGCACAGACATGGGTACCGAGGCTGCCCTGGCCGCCCTGACACAGGCCCACAGGAGGGCGTCCGCGCCCGGCAGCCAGGGGTGACGGGTCTCCGGGGCCACCAGCCAACGGGGCGCGGTGGGGGTGAGCCCGGTCTCGTCGGGCAGCGGATACAGCGGCGGGACGGTCACGGCGTCGCCCGTGCCGTAGGAGAGGAGCGGGGGCAGGGCCCGGCCGCCCTCCTCGTCCTCGCCCCACTCCTCCCAGGCCAGCAGGGCGGGCAGCCGCTGGGCCGTGCCGGGCGCGGCGAACAGCAGCAGCCTGCCGCGCTGGGCCGCCACCGGGCCCGAGCCCGGCCCTGCGGGCGACCACAGGTGGTCGAGCATCCGGCGGCCGAACAGCGTCGGCGCGCCGATCACATCGAAGACCTTGCCGCAGGGCAGGACGGCCGGGGCCGTGGCGTTGTCGGCCCACAGGGCGTGGACGCCACCGGGGGACCGGCTGGCGGAGGCGAGCCAGTCGGCCCCGGCGAGCGTGACGCAGGGGGCGACGGGCCGGTGGCGGACGGGGCGCGGAGGGTGCGGCCAGGAGCTCATGGCCCCTATGGTCGGCGGCGCCATGGGGTCCGCCTGCGGTAGTTGCCGGAAATCGGGACAGGGCGCGGTGCGGTGCGCTACCTTGTGCGCCGCATATGCCAACGGCCCATGATCGAGATCATGGGCCGTACGGGTCAGTCGACCGGGGTGCTGCTGCCGCGCAGCAGCTCGCGGCCGAATTCGACCATCTTCTTCGCGTAGTCCTCGCTCCACTCGGCGCGCGCCGCGATCACTGCCGGGGGCAGCCGGTCGAAGCGCCGGGGATCGGCGAGCTGAGCCGCCGCCACCGCCTGGAACTCCGTCGCCCGGTCCGCGGCCGCGCGGAAGGCCAGCGCCAGCTCCGTGGAGCGGGCCAGCAACTCACGCGGGTCCTCGATCGACTCGAGGTCGAAGAAATGCTCGGGATCGGCGACGGCCTCGGGTGGCTCGAAGAGCAGCTGCGCGGGCTTCAGGCGGCGCGGAGCACTGTCCTGCGCGCCGGGAGCCTGCTTCGGCTCGCACATGTACATACCTCCAGAATCGTCTGCACCGTCATCCATTGTCCTGCCGCGCGCAAGTGCGCCCCCGCCCCCCGGCTTCGCGCCGGCCCGCCCGACGTGGGGTGCCGCGATTCAGGGCCGCCAGGTGATGCGGTGCTCGGCGAGGTGGGAGAGCACCGCGTGATTGGCCTCCCAGCCGTCCGGGCTGTATTCCTCGGCCGCCTCCGGCGGCGTGCCGGCCTCCGTCCGGCGGTTCAGGGCCACCGCCCGAGGCTCCGCTCAGGGCCGCCAGGTGATGCGGTGCTCGGCGAGGTGGGAGAGCACCGCGTGATTGGCCTCCCAGCCGTCCGGGCTGTATTCCTCGGCCGCCTCCGG